>NZ_PNCV01000358.1:0-432 GCF_005886925.1 Pseudoalteromonas sp. S3260 | reverse complement strand
CAACTCACAGCACTATTGGAAAAAGCCAACGTCGTCGTTATTGGGCCTGGATTAGGGCAATGTCAGTGGGCGCAACAGATGCTCAGCACGGTTCTTGGCTATGAACACAAACGATTAAAAGTGCTGGATGCGGATGCATTAAACCTATTGGCACAGTATCCACAGCGACTCACTGATTGTGTTTTGACGCCGCACCCCAAAGAGGCTGCGCGATTATTGCAAAGCTCCGTTACTGAGGTGGAAGCCAATCGCTTTGACAAGGTACAGGAGTTGGCGCGTTCATACCAAGCAACATCACTATTGAAAGGTCCGGGTACACTTATTTGTAGCGCTGATAAATTAACAATTAACAGCAGTGGCAGTAACGCACTAGCGAGTGGCGGCATGGGTGATGTATTATCTGGTATAATTGGCGCGTTGCTAGCGCAGGGC
>NZ_PNCV01000357.1:0-223 GCF_005886925.1 Pseudoalteromonas sp. S3260 | reverse complement strand
GAACCACAAAGTTCACACTTGAATCAGCCAGTTCGTTCACGGCCACCGTGTATGCTGGCTCTTTTAACAGCCTTGATTCAGCATCAAGCACTGACTTTAAAACTTCTTTGGTCTTTTTAAGGTCGGCATCGTAGCTCACGCCAATAACCAAGTCGATACGACGCGTTTTCTCACGTGAGTAGTTTACGATGGCGCCAGACATAATCGATGAATTAGGCATCAC
>NZ_PNCV01000356.1:0-263 GCF_005886925.1 Pseudoalteromonas sp. S3260 | reverse complement strand
CCAGGTCGCGTACACCGATTTTCAATCGACGTAGGTTGAAAAGTACATACAGCATTTGCTGTCCTGGGCCGTGATAAGTGACTTGTCCGCCACGGTCTACTTTGACCACAGGAATGTCACCGGGCATTAGCAAGTGCTCGTCTTTGCCTGCTTGGCCTTGCGTAAATACAGGCTCATGTTCTACCAGCCAAATTTCATCGGCACTGGCCTCGTCACGGGTGTCTGTGAAGGTTTGCATTGCCTGCCAAATAGGCATGTATGAG
>NZ_PNCV01000355.1:0-339 GCF_005886925.1 Pseudoalteromonas sp. S3260 | reverse complement strand
TGCCATTATCGCCATCTTTTTTGGCGTGGTGGGCACCATTGCCAATGCCAGTATGTTATTGAAAAATGGCGTCACCATTAAACTTGAGCATTACGGCTTGAGTTTAAATGCACATTGGGTCGGTGCCTTAATGCTGCTCGCGATCACCGCGTTGTATGTTACTTCAGCTCGTTTTGGGCTGCGCCGTGGTATTCAGGTGCTCAGTAAATTCAATGTCTATCTAGCGTTTATTATGATGGCGTTGGTGATATTGACGGTGCCACTAACGCCGATTTTGAGCACTTTGTGGAATGGTCTAAAAGAGTACCTGTTGCTGGTGGTTTCAGGTGCATGGCAGTT
>NZ_PNCV01000354.1:0-411 GCF_005886925.1 Pseudoalteromonas sp. S3260 | reverse complement strand
CAAGGCTTATTAAATGGACAAAGTGGCATAGGCCCTATCACCCATTTTGATACAACAGATTTTGGCACCAAGTTCGCCGGTTTAATTAAAGATTTTGATGCCACTGATTACATGGCAAAAAAAGATACCAAGAAAATGGATTTATTTATCCAATATGGTATCGCTGCAGGTCTTCAGGCGTTGGACGATTCTGGCTTAGAAATCACCGAACAAAATGCTGATCGCGTTGGTGTAGCTGTAGGTTCTGGTATTGGTGGCTTGTCTCTGATTGAAGAAAACCACGAAAAGCTTCTAAATGTAGGCCCACGTAAACTGTCGCCCTTTCATGTGCCATCGACCATTATTAATATGATCTCTGGCCATCTTTCAATTATGAAAGGTCTGCGTGGACCGAATATCTCCATTGTTACT
>NZ_PNCV01000353.1:0-362 GCF_005886925.1 Pseudoalteromonas sp. S3260 | reverse complement strand
AGACATCGGCCACACTATGGCTGCCGTCAGCGAGGGAGATTTCAAACAAACTGTGTCGACACCAGCTCAGGGACAGCTTGGGGAGCTAAAAGAGCATATTAATGTCTCGGTACGCAGCGTCGATGAGGCCATCAGCGAAATTTCATCCGTGATGATGGCAATCAGTCATGGTCGCTTCGACCGCACCATCAATTCTCCTATGTGTGGTCAGCTGGATACACTTAAAGGCGATATCAACCATTCGGTGAATAATCTCAGCCGTGTCATAGAAGAGCTGGCCAGCGTCATGTCGGCAATGAGTCAGGGCGACTTTACCGTTCAGATTGAGTCCGACTTGCAGGGCCAGTTATTGCAGCTAAAAG
>NZ_PNCV01000352.1:0-472 GCF_005886925.1 Pseudoalteromonas sp. S3260 | reverse complement strand
AGCATATCGCACGAGGGCTGGGTGTTCACCAAGTTTAAATCTTCCAGTGACAAGGTTTGTGGCTGATTGCTAATGTTAAACAGACAAAAAATACTTTGTTGGCGGTCGGCGCTTTGCCGCCAAAAGCCGAAAATTTCTTGGCCAAGGTGCAAAGTAAACTGCGTTGCATTGGGGTGAAAGGCTTTTTGCTTCCCGCGTATCTTAAGTAAATTCAACATACCACGATGCACCTTTTGGTGGTGGCTATGTGGATCGGCCAATTTGGCCTCTAAGTCATGCCAGTGCCAACGATGGCGATTAATGGCACGATTATGCTGGGTATTATTAAAACGCTCATAGTCGTTTTCGGTCCCCGTGAGCGAGTGAATATACACACCGGGAATTCCCTCCAGTGCCAACATAATGGCATGAGCACATAGAAATCGCGCCACGGCAAAGTTATCTGGCCCTTGCTGTGCTCCCTGTAAGGCAT
>NZ_PNCV01000351.1:0-432 GCF_005886925.1 Pseudoalteromonas sp. S3260 | reverse complement strand
TGGTGCGGTGAAAAAAGCGAAAGCCGATGGCGCCAATGACGACAAGTTGCAAGAAATGCTGGCGCAAGCGCGCGAAGGCGTGCAAACCGGTATTGATGATGCCTACGGTGAGCTTGAAGATGCTGGGCTACTCAATGACGAAATTAAAACCGGCATTGAGCAGTCACAAAAAGGCATTGAGGAAGGACTCAATGAGTTTGAGCAATCGCTTTTTGGCGAGCAAAGTATTGGTAATGGCGTAGCGGTAAGCCAAGCCCAGTATATGCAGCTACAAAATAATGCCGAGTATCGTTTTACTACCGCTGAAGGCGATGAAGTGGTCGTTAGTTTAGCGCAAAACTACCAAGCTGGTGCGGCAGCCAGTTTATTTGCCCCCGGCGAAAAGCAAGGGGCTGGCTATGCATCTGAACAGTTTGAGAAGCAGGAATTAAA
>NZ_PNCV01000350.1:0-305 GCF_005886925.1 Pseudoalteromonas sp. S3260 | reverse complement strand
GCATCAGCGTATAGGGATCTTTCTCACTGCGCACATGCTTCAATGCAGAAAGGTTAAGCACATAATCGTATTTAGGTTGTTGTTCGATAAAGGCGCGATACTCTAAGCTGCCAATATCCAAAGCAAAAGTTTGGAAATCTCCCTCGATGTATCCTAATGATGAGCGTATATCGCGCACTAGTTCCACCAAATTATTTTCGCTAATATCGATAACGTGGAGGGCTTGAGGACTGCGCTTAAAGATCTCTTTGCATACGGCTTGACCAATAGTCCCTGCGCCACCGAGCACTAAAAAACGTGACGCT
>NZ_PNCV01000349.1:0-303 GCF_005886925.1 Pseudoalteromonas sp. S3260 | reverse complement strand
ACCGTCACTTCTTTAACTTCAACACTGCCGCTGTCTTTGTCTGCCTTCGCTTCTTGCTTGTCGCTATCGCTCGAGCTTGGACTCTCGGTACTGCCACCGCCTGCAGTTTCAAAGATAAATACCAGCGACCCTGTCTTTACGGTGTCGCCGACATTGATTTTGATTTCTTTAACTTTACCGGCTTGTGGCGCAGGCACTTCCATAGAAGCTTTATCGCCTTCAACGTTAAGAATTGATTGTTCTTCTTCAACGCTATCACCAACACTGACCATAATTTCGGTGACTTCAACTTCGTCATCACCA
>NZ_PNCV01000035.1:0-124255 GCF_005886925.1 Pseudoalteromonas sp. S3260 | reverse complement strand
TTATAATGATCTTGCCGTGGACTAGCTGCCGATAATAATCGTTGAGTTAGCGAGTAACCACCTCTGTTAAGAATAAACTTTGTTTAATAGTTAGACTTTTTTTAAACGCCTTCTTTGTATTTCATTGATATCGCACCAATGCAGTATTTTGCATAAAAAAAGCGCACCTAAATGGTGCGCTTTTTTGTTTTATATATTATTTGTTTTTTTAAGTTTATGTTTTTATTATTAATTTAAAAATGGCACAAAGGTTGGATTGTATAGAGGAAATACAATAACAAGCTAGCGTCCTAAGGGGGCCTTTGTGAAAATGATCAGTGCAATAATAAAGCCATTCAAACTAGATGATGTGCGTGAAGCACTCGCTGATTTAGGCATCGAAGGAATGACAGTGGTTGACGTTAAGGGATTTGGACGTCAAAGAGGGCATACTGAGTTATACCGTGGTGCTGAATATCAAGTTGACTTTATACCTAAAATTAAACTTGAAATTGCTACTCGTAGTGAAAATTGCCAACGCGTTGTAGAAACCATTACCAAAGTCGCTGGAACGGGCAAAATTGGTGACGGCAAAATTTTTGTTTACGACCTAGATCAAATCGTCCGTATTCGTACTGGCGAGCTTGATGATGATGCAATTTAAGGGGGCAACATGGAAAATACAATTATAGAGCTGAAGTTTTCGCTCGATACGTTTTACTTTTTAATGTCTGGCATCTTAGTCATGTGGATGGCAGCCGGTTTTGCAATGTTAGAAGCGGGTTTAGTGCGCTCTAAAAATACCACAGAAATTCTAACTAAAAATATCGCGCTTTATTCTATCGCGTGTACTATGTTTTTGTTGATAGGCTACAACATTATGTACGTAGATAATGTTGAAGGCGGTGTTATTCCTTCGTTTGGTGGGCTAATAGGTAGCCAAGCGGCAGATGCTAATCATTCATTAGAGTCTGACTTTTTCTTCCAAGTAGTGTTTGTTGCAACGGCCATGTCTATCGTATCTGGCGCCGTAGCGGAGCGCATGAAATTATGGGCTTTCTTAGTGTTTACCGTAGTACTAACAGGATTAATCTACCCAATTGAAGGTTACTGGACATGGGGCGGCGGATTCTTATCTGAATTAGGCTTTGTTGATTTTGCAGGCTCTGCCATTGTACATGCAACGGGTGCGGCTGCAGCGCTTGCAGGTGTAATACTACTGGGTGCACGTAAAGGTAAATATGGTAAAAATGGTGAAATTTACCCAATTCCAGGTTCAAACTTGCCACTTGCTACATTAGGCACGTTTATTTTATGGATGGGTTGGTTTGGCTTTAACGGCGGATCACAGTTATTAATTTCAGATAAAGAAAACGCAACAGCGGTAGGTCAAATATTACTTAATACCAATGCTGCTGCAGCTATGGGGGCAATTTCAGCCTTGTTCTTATGTAAACTTTTATGGGGCAAAGCCGATTTAACCATGGTACTTAATGGTGCACTTGCAGGCTTAGTGGTTATTACTGCAGACCCATTATCACCATCACCATTAATGGCGTGCTTATTTGGCTTACTAGGTGGCTCATTAGTAATACTTAGTATTGTCGCATTGGACAAAGCTAAGATAGATGATCCCGTGGGCGCTATTTCTGTTCACGGTGTGTGTGGCATCCTAGGTATAGTGCTAGTACCTGTTACTAATGCTGAGGCCAGCATTGTTAATCAGTTGATTGGCCTACTATGTATTATTGGTTTTGTGTTTATTGCTTCATTCATTGTATGGGCAATCCTCAAGCAAACCATGGGTATTCGTGTTACCGAAGAAGAAGAGTTAAACGGTATGGATCAACACGATTGTGGTATTGATGCTTATCCAGAGTTTGTATCAGTTAGAAGTAATTAATTAAAAGTATTGTGTGTTCAATCAAAGCCCTACTCAGTTAGGGCTTTTTTGATTTCAGGAAGGGTTAATTTTTCAGGTGTTAGAGTAATGTGATAAGCTCCTCGCGTTAAATCAACCTTTGGAATGTATTACACTTAAATGGCTGAAAAAAAGAAAACATCGACCAGTAAATCCTCGACTAAGCGCGCTACTAAGTCATCTAAAACATCAGCGCGAAAAAGTGCTGCAAAAAAAACCGCAAGTTCGGCTAAACGGCCATTTTTAAAAACTTTGTTTTCTATTTTTTGGAAACTGAGTCTGGCGACTTTCATCGCTGTAGCACTTTACTTTATTTATCTTGATGCAAAAATCACCCGCCAATTTGAAGGCAATAAATGGCAACTTCCAGCCCAAGTGTATGCGCGTTCAATGACTTTTTTTCCTGGGCAGTTTTTATCTGAGCAAGAAGTTTTATGGGAGCTTAAACGTTTAAATTACACGGCAGTTAATCGCTTAAGCCGCACAGGGCAATATATTAAAACAGCCAATAGTATTAAGATTTTTCGTCGTGACTTTGAATTTTATGATGGTTTAGAAAATGCTCATGTAATTGAATTACGTTTCTCTGGGGAAAAGGTTGCCAGTATTAAAGATAAATTCGGTCGTCGCTTAAACACTGCCAGATTAGAGCCTGTACAAATAGCCCGTATAGGTAATGACTCAAAACAAGACCGCGAATTTGTGCCATTAGATAAATTTCCTGACATGCTTAAAAATGCTTTGTTAGTGGTCGAAGACCGCGATTTTTATGATCACCACGGGGTATCTGTATTTTCTATTTTACGGGCTTTATATACCAATATTCGCGCAGGGCGCACCGTGCAAGGGGGGAGCACATTAACCCAGCAGCTGGCTAAAAATATTTACCTTACCCGTGAGCGTTCGTTAGTACGTAAAATCAATGAAGCTTTTATTGCGCTTATTCTTGATTATCGTTATTCAAAAGATCAGATTCTCGAAGCCTATTTAAACGAAGTCTACCTAGGTCAGTCTTATAACCAAGGAGTACATGGGATGGGGCTGGCTGCTGAGTTTTACTTTGCAAAACCCGTTGATGAACTTGAGTACGACCAAATTGCTCTGCTGGTGGCCATGGTTAAAGGCCCTTCTTATTATAACCCTAGACGTTATAAAGAACGTGCTATGGAGCGTCGTGACTTAGTGCTGCGTTTAATGGTCGATAACAAACTTATTTCCACTAAAGAGTATCGAGCCTCATTAAAGCGCGCAATTGATATTGCGCCAATGAAAGCCAGCTTACAAAAGTCTTATCCAGGCTACTTAGAATTGGTTAATCGTGAGCTTAAACAGCTGCTACCCGATCAAGACGTATTGGATGCAGGGGTGCGTGTATTTACCTACTTCGATTTACAAAAACAAACCGCAATGGAAGAGTCGATTCAGGCCAGTTTACCTTATTTAGAAAGACGTCCAAATACCAAAGAGTTAGAAGCGGCGATGATCTCCGTTAATGTTGAAAAAGCCGGTGTATCAGCGTTAGTCTCTGGACGCGATGTGCGTTATTCAGGGTTTAACCGGGTGCTTGATACCAAGCGCAATATTGGCTCATTAGTTAAACCGGCAGTGTATTTAAGTGCACTGCAGCTTCCTCATTATAACTTAGCGACATTGCTTGATGATTCACCCGTGCAAGTCACCAACGAAGAGGGAAAAGTATGGCAGCCAGAAAACTTTGATCATCAATATCGAGGTGCCGTGCCTCTTTATAAAGCATTCAGCCACAGCATTAATATTCCGGCAGTTAACTTAGGGCTTGATGTTGGGGTTGATAAAGTTGCTAATACACTCAGAGGACTAGGTGCTAAAGGCCATATTAATGAATACCCGTCGCTGCTATTAGGGGCTATTGAAATGTCGAGTTTTGAAGTGGCTCAGCTTTATACCACAATTGCTGCTGATGGCGAATACAGAGAGCTGACGTCTATCTCGGCATTAACCGACTCTGTTGGTAAAGTACTTTATAAGCATAAAGTGAGTAACGAACAACGCTTTGATAAAGATGCCATGTACATGACCAAATACGCTATGAAGCGAGTAACTAAAGATGGCACCGCTAAACGCTTAAATTTACATTTTCCGTCGATTCAGCTCGCAGGTAAAACAGGTACCAGTAACGAATTACGCGACAGCTGGTTTGCTGGGTTTGATCAAAATACAGTGACGGTTGCATGGTTAGGTCGTGATGATAATAAAAGTACTGGCTTAACCGGCAGTGTCGGCGCGCTTGAAACCTATATTCGTTATTTAAAACCCTTAAACCCGCAAGCAATTGCCGATACCCGTCCACCTTCAATTCGGTGGGCATTTGTAAACGAGCAAACCGGGAAGCAAGCACCACCAGGGTGTGGCAAAGTGATTCAATTACCGCTTAGGGCCAGTGAGTTTAAACCAAGGCCCCAATGTATTCGCTAAGTAATAAAAACAAAAAAAGCCCGAAAGGGCTTTTTTATGGGTAAGCGTTTTTAAAAACTAAACGTTATAGCTTAGCAAAAGCGCGCTCTGCTGCTTCAATCGTTGCTTGAACTTCTTGCTCTGTGTGCGCAGCACACACAAAACCAGCTTCAAACGCTGAAGGCGCTAAATAAACCCCTTCTTCAAGCATTAAGTGGAAGAACTTTTTAAAGCGCTCTAAATCACATTCAGTGGCTTGTTTGTAAGTAGTTACTTTTTCTGCATCGGTGAAGAAAAAGCCATACATACCGCCAGCGTAGTTAGTCGTTAAGGCAATACCTGCTTTTTTAGCTGCGGCTTCAAAGCCTTCACAAATCGCTTTACTAATGGCTTCTAACTTATCATGCACGCCAGGAGCGCTTAGTAGTTCAAGTGATTTTAAGCCTGCTGCCATCGCAATAGGGTTACCTGAAAGTGTACCCGCTTGATAAACAGGGCCTACAGGGGCTATGTAATCCATGATTTCTGTTTTACCACCAAACGCGCCTACTGGCATGCCACCACCAATTACTTTACCTAAACAGGTTAAGTCTGGTTTGATGTTGTAATACGCTTGAGCGCCACCAAGGGCGACACGAAACCCTGTCATTACTTCATCAAAAATAAGCACGGATTGGTATTGATCACATACTTCACGCAGACCTTCTAAAAAGCCGGGCACTGGTGGAATACAGTTCATGTTACCGGCAACTGGTTCAACAATAATACACGCGATTTCATCGGCGTACTTGGCAAAAATCGCTTTCACTTCTTCAATATTGTTAAACGAAACGGTGAGTGTGTGCTTAGCTAAATCTTCAGGAATACCTGGAGAGTTAGGTACACCCATAGTTAATGCGCCAGAGCCGGCTTTTACTAGTAATGAGTCTGCATGGCCGTGGTAACACCCTTCAAATTTTAAGATTTTGTCACGACCAGTAAAACCACGGGCTAAACGAATTGCACTCATTGTTGCTTCAGTACCAGAGCTCACCATGCGTACTTTTTCGATTGATGGGACTAGCTCTTTTACTTTTTCAGCCATTAAAATTTCAGCTTCGGTAGGTGCACCGTAGCTTAAACCATTTTCTACCGCATCATGTACTGCTTGTTTTATTTCAGGGTGATTGTGGCCCATAATCATTGGACCCCAAGAGCCCACATAATCAATGTAACGGTTGCCATCAGCATCAAATGTAAACGCGCCCTGTGCTTTAGTAATAAACAGCGGAGTACCACCTACACCATTAAATGCACGCACTGGCGAATTTACTCCACCAGGAATAGAGTCTTGAGCTCGTTTAAATAAGTCTTGGCTAATTGTCATGAAAAATCCTATTGTTTTATCACTTTAAAATTAAAGCTTAGCTGTCGCGTTTGCGGCTAAACCAAGGAACGCTTACTTCATACTGCTCGACTTTGTTTTCTACGTCGAGGGTTAAAGCAAACAGTGCCATACGAATGAGTACGCCATTTTGTACTTGGCGGAATATCGCTAGATTGTCGTTAGCATTTAAGTCGTTATCAAGTTCGTTTGCCTCTAGGCGACTATCGCGAGGAAGCGGGTGCATTAATACTGAATTAGGTTTGCAATGAGTATTATAAATAGACTGGCTAATTCTAAATCCACCACGATACTTATTAGCTTCTTCTTGTGATGGAAAACGCTCTTCTTGGATTCGTGTTTGATAAACGATATCGGCTGCTAAGTTACCTTCCATTTTATCTACCAGTTCAATTTTATGACCGGCATTTTCAACCGCAGATAAAATTGAGTCAGGCATTTGCAAGCCATTAGGGGCAACCATTGAAAAGCGAATGTTTTTGTAATGACATAGTAGCTTTGATAGCGAGTGAACGGTTCGGCCATATTTTAAATCGCCGACTAGCGCAATATGCATACCATCGATATTTTGATCGAAGCGGTTAAGTTCACGCTCAATAGTTAATAAATCAAGCAATGCTTGGGTAGGGTGCTCATTGGGTCCGTCACCACCGTTTATTACTGGTACGCTGCAACCTGTTGCAAATTCAGCTACCGAGCCTGAGTCAGGATGGCGCATAGCAACAGCATCAGCATAAGCTGAAATAACTCGTGCGGTATCATAAAGTGATTCGCCCTTAGCAAGCGCAGAGCTTTGCATGCCGGTGGTTTCACGAACTAGTCCACCGAGTAAGTTAAACGCAGTGCCAAAACTAACACGAGTACGTGTACTGGGTTCAAAAAACAGATTTGCTAAAATAGCGCCTTCAAGCACGTTGGTCCGCTTTTGTTTTTTAGCGTATGGCTCCATTTTTTTTGCCACAGCAAATATGCGTTCAATACAGTCTCGGTCGAGTTGATTAACAGAGAGTATATTTTCACCTTGGAAACTGAACATGGGGTTATTCCTAGTTATTCAAAAAGGCGCGATAATCCACAAAGGAGCATGCAATCGCGCGTATTATACAAACTTAGTATGCGACTTGGCAGCGTAATTTATAAGCCTTTGCTAAAAGCTTGGCTTAATAATCGCCAAAGCGACAATAACGAGTAGCGCTAAAACAGGTAGCTCGTTGAAAATGCGATAAAACCGATCGCTTTTAGTATTTCTATCGTGTTTAAAATCAGCTAACAATTTGAAACAGTAGCCATGATAAATATATAAAATAATCACCAGCACGAGTTTGTAATGCAGCCACATGCTGTAACGAAACCATTCTCGGCCGTATTCAACAATAGTCAATACGCCAAATACTGCGGTAAGCACCGCAAAGGGTGTAACAAAATAAAGTAGCCGACGTTCCATTACTTTTAGCATTGAGTTACACGATTTTTCTTCACTCATAGCGTGATAAACAAAAAGTCGAGGTAGGTAAAAAATACCGGCAAACCAAGCAATCATAAAAAATACATGCAAGGTTTTGTAGATTAATAATGCGCTCATATTGTTCTCATTATTGTTAAAGTAGACTGTTACGTATGGTTAAAATATGGTGGATTTGATCCCACCTTAGTAATCCCATAATTTGTTGATTATCTAATAAGTTATATACATAAAGTGCACCACTGCGTTTATCATTCAAAATTTCAAATGCATCTGCAAGGGTGGCTTGGCTGCTAATACCTTGTAAGCTAATGTATTTTATATTGACCGCCTGATCAGACATTAAACTTAAGTCATATTCAGCTAGGCGATAACCATTTTCCTCGTCAAACACAATTAACGGTGTTTGGCTGTCCATGGCATCTAGACTGTTTTTTATTTGCTCTTTATCGTCGGAGTAGAGCAGTTTAAAGTCTTCATCCATATCATCCATTACCCCTACTTTTTGTAGGGCTTCAGTGGCGGGAGAGACATGATAGGGAAGCCCTTGAAAGTCTAATTGCTGTAAAAATATAGAGCGGTTACCAAATACCTGTAAAGCTGTAACGTAGGCGGTAGTAATGACGATCATCGCTGGCACAATAATTTCCGGTGACGAGGTCAGCTCCATCACAGTGGTCAGTGCCGCTAAGGGGGAGTGTAGTGTGGCCGCTAATAATCCTGCCATGCCCAGTACCCCGTAAGTGCCGGCTATATCGGTGCCGGGGCTAATAAATTGAGCAAAAAATGCCATTAAAGTACCGGTTAAAACGCCCAGCCCAATAACCGGACCTATCAACCCACCAGGAATACCTAAGCCAATAGCAAATAAGGTGGCTAATAACTTAGCAATTAAAATAGTGGTGAGTAGTTGAATATTTTCAGGTGACTCAACCGCAATAGTGATAGCGCTCATACCCGAGCCCATTGCTTGTGGAACTGCATAGGCAATTAAGCTGGCAATACACCCTGCAATCATTAAACGTGGAAACATACTAAGTGGTTTAAAGGTTTTAATAATTAACATTAAATTCTGATTAAAAGCATAAGCCACCGCGCCTAATCCCATGCCGCATAAAATTAAATAGGGGTAATGCCACCCACTTAAGGGGGCAATGGTTATTAGCGCAAGTTCTGAGCCTTCACCAAATACAAACTGTGTTGCTAATGCGCCGGTAACGGCTGCGAGCATAATCGGCACAAAAATATGCACTTTGTATTCTCTGAGCACCACTTCCATTACAAAAATAACCGCAGCCAGGGGGGTGTTGAACGATGCAGCAATGCCCGCGGCAACACCACAACCACTGAGGGTACGCATAGCGTTGTGGGGTAAGTGTAGTTTATTTGCTAATATGCTTGCCCCCGCTGCTCCCATATGAACTGAGGGGCCTTCGCGGCCAACAGAAAAACCGCTGATCAGTGCCAGCGCGCCGCCTACAAACTGGTTAACCGTATTATAAAGTGGCATTTGCCCGTAATGACGTTTTATTCTGTGTATTACAAAAGGGATACCCAAGCGGTAATGTTTAAAGCCGGTAAAAGCCGCAAATGTAGCTATTAATAACGCTGCAACTAAAGGCATTAATACCCGTTCTAGGGTAGGGAGAGTAGTAAAGTCGTCAGGGGTTTCTAAAAATAAGCTTTGAAAAAATAAAATGGTTAGGCGAAACAGTATAATGAAAAATGCAGCAATTAATCCGGCACTTACGCCCAATAAGCATAATTGTACGGATGTTTTTGGTTTTGCTAATCGACGTCTCAGTCGCTCAAGCCACATGCTTTATTTCCCCGTAGCATTTTTAGGCGTCAAGTTTATCAAAATAGTCTAGGGAAGTCCTTGAGATTTTTAACAACCGATTAATTTAAATTAAATTTATAATATATTGATTCACAGAACAGATTAAACGCGCATTGTTTTAATTAAAGCTTATAAACGCGAGCTTACTATACTTGATTAAAACACTCAGGTATTAGATAATCTCGTGCATTAGTATAAAGGTATTGAGGGTTATAAAATGTCTGAAGAATTACCCATTAAGTTTAGCGACGCAGCCGCTGTGCGTGTTAAACAGTTAATCGACGAAGAAGAAAACCCAGATCTAAAACTGCGTGTTTATGTCACAGGCGGTGGTTGTTCAGGTTTTCAATACGGTTTTACTTTTGATGAAAAAGCGAATCCTGGCGATTTAGAAATTGTTAAAAACGGGGTTACCTTAGTCATTGACCCAATGAGTATCCAGTATTTAGTTGACGGTGAAGTAGACTACACCGAAGGGTTAGAAGGGGCACGCTTTTTTGTCTCTAACCCTAATGCCACAACAACGTGTGGCTGTGGCGCTAGTTTTAGCGTGTAAAGATACCGTTATTTGAAAAAAAACCGCTTAATTAGCGGTTTTTTTATGTGTTTAAAGTCATAACTCAGTTGGTCTGTATTCTGTTATTTGTATTATTAACACAAAAAAACCAAGTACGAATGCAGAGAAAGCTAAAATATAGATAAAGCCTTTTTTACCCTGTTTGATTGGAATTGCATAATGGCGTAAAAAAAAGTACCAGCCCAAGCATAAAATAATAGGCAGTAAAAAAAGTAGTCTAAACATGATTTAGCCTTTTTAAACAAATAATAAGTTAATAATAAACGGCTTATATTTAAATGAAACAAAAAAGTTATAAAATATTTAACCTTATTCAGAGTTAGTAAATATTTGTTGTTAAACTTTAATCGCATAATTACTAATTAATCATTCAGATCAACGGTGAATGGTATATAATGTATCCAAGAGTGAAACGGGCAAGGTTTCATTTTTCACAATAATAAAGTGTTAATACATATTTGAGCGTTTTTATTGGTTGAATTGTAAGCGTTTACACTGCGCTTTAGTGAGTGGTTGTAGGTTTACAGTGTTGGCGATGTAAAGTGCTTAGCTATATGTATATTTAAACAACGAGTAGGAGTTGTATATGATGGGTAAAACCGTATCTTCGGAAGAAAATGCAAAATTAACAAAGTGGCTTAAAACTAAACGCCATGAAAAAGGCTACACCATGCGTAGCTTAGCGCAAATCTTGGGTACGCCACATTCTTTTATTGGCAAAATTGAAAATCAGGAACGTCGTTTAGATGTAATTGAGTTTGTTCGCTACTGTAATGCATTAGAAGTCGACCCGTATGAAGCATTAAGCTTAATTAAAGCTGACTAACGCTTTCTTTTTGGCTGTAATCGTAAAGTTAAATTAGCGTCTACAGCCAATACTAGTGCAGGGATGCATTAGGTATTTTTATGATAATTTTGCTCTAGTGCATATAGCTTGTGCCTAATTAGAAATAAAAACACTAATGAGGGTAAAACCATAAGTGCAGTTAATACAAAGAACAATGACCAATTCCCCATTAGCCAATCATCAATAACCACGCCGCTGTAACTCGATAATAACGTACGCCCTAAATTACCCAATGATGCCAATAGCGCATAATGGGTGGCGCTAAATGCTCTGTCACACAGCATAGATATAAAAGCAACCATTGCCACTAAAGACCAAGCTTGGGTAAAGCCATCAACTACAATTGCCATTGCATATAAGTGCTCTTGTGGACCAGCTAAGGCAATCCAAGAAAACATTAAGTTAGATGCTGCCATGGCTACGCCACTAATAAATAAGCCTTTCACAATGCCATATTTATGGTTAAAAATACTGCCCAAAAAGGCAAATACAATGGTGATTAACCCCGTGCCGAGTTTTGAGTAATTTGCTATTTGCGTATTACTAAAGCCAACTTCTTTATAAAATACAATCGACATCCGCGCTAAAAATGCTTCACCAATCTTAAATAAGAAAATAAACGCCAGCAGCGCCAACGCGGTTTTAACGCCATTTTTAGCAAAAAAGGTTTTAAACGGATCAACCACGGTAACGCCTAGCCATGCAAGCGTTTTTGTCAGTGGTGTTTGTTTAGTGGCGGCGAGTTTTTCAAGATAAACACGTTCTAGTTCGGCATGTACGGCTTCGCGATTTGATTGTGGCTCTTTAGCCCAAAATACACAGCTAATTAATAACAGCATAATCGCGGATAAAAAATAATACACCTGTGGCCAGTCAATATTTGGCATATCAGCCATGTAAAAAGGCACAGCTCCTAATAAAGCATAGCCAGTCCACCAACCTGAGGTGGCCATTGCAGCAGCCGCGGTGGCTTTGTGAGATTCATTTTCACTAAGGGTATCTATTCGAAAGGCGTCAATTGCAATATCTTGCGTGGCAGAGGCTATAGCGATTAACAAGCAAAGTGCGGCGGCAACCGCTAGGTTTGCTTTCAAATCAAGTCCTGCAAGTAGCAATGTGCCAAGCAAAATAAAGCTTTGGCAAAACAGTATCCAACTACGGCGCTGACCAAGCCAATTATATAAAAAGGGCAGTTTAGTGCGGTCGATTAAAGGTGACCATAAAAAGTTGATGCTGTAGGCACCAAACACAATGCCAAATAGGCCAATCATGCTGCGGCTCAAACCTTCATCTTTAAGCCATGCCGACATTACTGAGCCAATTAATACCCACGGAAAGCCACTGCTCATTCCAAATATAAAAACATTAATCAAACGTTTATCTTTAAAATAAGAAAAGTATTCTCTAACAGAAAGTGTGCTATTCATAGGGGCTCATTGGCTTATACAAAGAGCAGCGAAGGCTGCTCTTATTAAAAAAGTTATAAAGGAACTTGCTCAAGCACCTTAATATTTAATATAACGACCGGTTTTTCGGGTACAAAGTTGTAGCCAATTTTGTCATTAAATCCGGTTTTTACAGCCATGATTTTATCGAGTGTTTCATAGCCTTCCATCACACTGCCAAACACTGCAAATCCCCAATCACGGCCAGGGTTTAAATGATCGTTATCATCCATATTAAAAAAGAACTGACGCGTTCCTGAGTGTGGTTCACGGTCTTGATAAGCCATCGCAATGCTATACATATCGTTTGTTAAGCCGTTACCGCTTTCATTAAAAATAGGGTCGTTTTCATGTAGACCATCGTAATCTTTATCATAACCACCGCCTTGAATTACAAAGTCACGATCATTTTCTACGTCGCGTTCTACACGATGAAACACACTGCCTTGATAGCTTTTATCCGACACGTAAGTCAAAAAGTTATTAACCGTAATAGGAGCTCTTGAGCGGTCTAATTCAACCACAATGCTGCCCAACGATGTCACAATTTCTACTCGAGGAAAAATGTTATCTTTTTGCACAAAACGACCCTCTTGAGCCGCTAAGCTACTAACGCTAAATAATAAGCTTACGCAGATTAAAAAAAGTTGCTTCATTGTTAACCTTCTAAAAATGCAATTAATTCTGGGTCAGATACAATGCGGGTAATTAACTGCTCAGTCAACTTATTGAGCTGACCTTCAACTTTTGCCCTATCATGACCAAGTGGTCCAGATAAATTAGCATTACCGCTATAACGCTTACTGAAATTACTGGTTGGGCGAATCACCCGTACTTCAAATTCAATCTTGGCATCACTGGTATGGCTCATTAGCTTTTCTGTAACCACAGCTTGCAGTGCGTGAATATCTAACTCAAAACGCAATTGCGCTAAATTAGAAATGCTAGCGCCATTGCGACTCAGTGCACTGTCTAGTGCACTTTTAACCGATTCAGTAATACCTGTACTGGCAATGGTTTTGGTTTTGCTCGATTCAATCAGCTTTAAGGTTGTACTGTCACCACGTAAATCAATCACGCTGGTGTTTAAGCTGCTGTTTATTGTGCTTATTTGACCACTTTTATACACAGGGTTGAGAATAAGTTGATTAGGCTGATTGGCACATCCCGAAAAAACCACTAATGTACAACAGCTCAATAATGCTTTTAAGAGTTTCATTTATAACGTCCCACTATTTTTAGTTGCGCTGAGTACCACAAACTTTTTATTAGAGCCTAATAAAGTACAGTTACCAAACATACGGTTTAGTTTGTCATGGTAATCTAGATGGCGGTTACCAATAATACGCAGCTCGCCACCTTCTTTTAATGTGTCTTTTGCTTGCTTGAACATTTGCCATGCTATGTGGTCGGTAACCGCTTGTGCTTGGTGAAATGGCGGGTTACACAATACAATATCTGCGCTTTCACGTTCAAAGTCAGTTAAACAATCATTCTCTATAAAGGTACATTGTTCAAACTTGTCTTCCATGTTGAGCTCAATGTTGAGTCGAGCTGATTCAACCGCCATATATGACTCATCAACAAAGCTAATATGCGCATTAGGACAGCGCGCTAATGTCATTAAACCAACTACGCCATTACCACAGCCTAAATCAATAATATTTTTGGCTTTATTTGTTTGCGGCAAATAATTAAAAAAGAAACGCGCGCCAATATCAAGTGAATCACGTGAAAACACATTGGCATGATTGCTTATTGTAAAATCAGTGCCTTCGAGCGGCCAGCTCACTGGGAAATCTGCACCTTTATAACCGCCAGCGGCTTGGCTAATAATTAAGCGTGATTTTTTTACTGCGAGGCTTGTTTTCGTCTCACCAATAAAATCTTCAAATGCTTTAATCGTAGAGTTATGCACGTCTTTAGTTTTTGCTGCGCCAATAACCGGTGTACCGGGCGCCAGTACTTCGCTTAATTCAGATAGCTGATACTGTAAAAAAGCCAATGTGCGTGGTACTTTTACCAACACTAGGTCTACTTGTTTGGGCAAAGCCGATAAACTATCAAGCTGGCTAAACGCAGTTGTTGCAATTTTGTTTTGCGCTAAGTTATAAGCCGCCGCCTGATGGCTAATATATGAGTCGTTTACTGAACAAACTGTTAATTGTTGCTTGCTAAAGTAACAGCTAAGTGCACCAAAGCTGTCGTTTAAGATCAGCAATGAGCGACAATCAGGGTAGTGTTCATTAACATAGTCAATGAGGTATTCGTCTGCTGAATCCCACGCTTGTAAGCTGCGGTTTTTTTGATCCAAAGGAAAGCGTTCAAGAGTAAAGGTGTTATCGCCGAGCGTAGCTTGCGTAGTCATAATAGTTTAATGATCGGTAATCAAATGATAGGTAAATTCTAACATGCAACCGCCAAACGCCAACCCCCAACTGTTACCAAATGGCTTTTCTTATCAAAGTAGGGTGCTTAGTGCGCAAAAAAGCCTCGATTTATTTTATTATTTGCAGCAAAACTTAAATTGGCAACAACCAAATATAACGGTGTTTGGCAAAACGGGGCCAATACCAAGGCTGCAATGTTTTATCAGCGAAGAGAATCTTGAGTACGGCTATTCTGGGCATAAACTCGATTTAGAGCCTTGGCCAGACGTATTACTTGCTATGCGAACACGTTTAGAAAATCACCTACAGCAACCGTTTAATTCAATTTTGGTTAATTATTATCGAGATGGCCACGATAGTATGGGCTGGCATAGCGATGATGAGGCGCAGCTAGGGCCTGAGCCTACCATAGCCTGTGTATCGCTTGGCGCAGAGCGATTATTTAAACTTAAACACAAAGTAAGTAACCGCATTACTAACATTAAATTACAAAGTGGTAGCTGTTTAATAATGAGCGGCCAAAGCCAACAAAATTACCAACATGCATTGCCCAAACAAACAACGCTTAAACACCCTCGAATAAGTTTAACGTTTCGCTATATTAATAATGGTTTCAGTTAAATAGCATTAGCCATGGTATAGCCGCAGTTGTTATAGTAAGCACATAACTGAATTTTGAGGATGGTTTTTATGTCAATGCAAGAACAAATACGTAACAAGCTAGCCGATGCGATTGCGTGCAAGCATTTAAATGTGATCAACGAAAGCCATATGCACAGTGCAGGCACTGAATCACACTTTAAAGTGATTGTAGTTAGTGAGGAATTTGCTGGTAAGCGATTATTGCAGCGTCATCGTGAAATTAACGAAATTTTAAAAGATGAGCTGGCAAATCATATTCATGCGCTTGCGATGCACACTTACACTCCTGAGGAATTTACAGAGCACGACGGTGAAGCGCCGCAGTCGCCTAACTGTATGGGTGGCTCAAAAATTGGATAACAGGTAGCTAGAAGGTGGTTTGAGCAGAGCGTAACTGATCAGATCAGTTTTTTTTGTTTTAGCCTTTAAACTAGCGCTAATTTTTATTGTAAAAGATATAGGATGATCAATGGTCATTAAGCCTAAAATTCGCGGATTTATCTGCACCAATGCACACCCAGTAGGCTGTGCAGAGCATGTACAAGAACAAATTAATTATGTTAAGCAGCAAGGGGCATTAAAAAATGCACCTAAAAATGTATTAGTTATTGGTGCGTCTACAGGCTATGGCCTAGCGTCTCGCATTACCGCTGCATTTGGTGGTGGCGCTAAAACATTAGGTGTGTTCTTTGAAAAAGAAGGCACTGAGCGTAAAACAGGCTCTGCGGGTTGGTATAATACGGCGGCGTTTCAAGCAGCCGCTGAAGCTGAAGGTTTATGGTCAAAAAATATTAATGGTGATGCGTTTTCTAACGAAATTAAACAAAAAACAATCGACACCATTAAAGCTGAATTAGGTAAAGTTGACTGTATTATTTACAGCTTAGCATCACCACGTCGTACTGATCCAAATACCGGCGAAGTGTTTTCTTCAACGCTTAAGCCAATTGGTAATGCGGTAACCACTAAAAACTTAAATACGTCAAAGCGTGAAATTGATGAAGTAACTGTTGAAGCGGCAAACCAAGACGATATCGACAACACTATTAAAGTAATGGGTGGCGAAGATTGGGAAATGTGGATTGACGCACTTAAAGAAGCGGATGTATTAGCAGATAACTTTAAAACCACGGCTTACACTTATATTGGTAAAGAACTAACGTGGCCAATTTACGGTCATGCAACAATTGGAAAAGCCAAAGAAGATTTAGACCGTGCCACTGCAGCTATTAAAGCTGCTACCCAAGATTTAAATGGTGAAGCCTACGTTTCATCGCTTAATGCGGTTGTTACTCAAGCAAGCTCTGCAATCCCAATCATGCCGCTTTATATTTCTGCCTTGTTTAAAGTGATGAAGGCTGATGGCACTTACGAGGGCACAATTGAGCAAATTCATGCGCTATTCAGTGAGAACTTATACGGTGATTCACCTCGCTTTGACGAGGGCGGGCATTTATTCCAAAACTATAAAGAACTGGAAGATGACGTTCAATCTCGCGTTCAAGCCATTTGGGATAGTGTAGATACAAACTCAATTGATGAGTTAACCGATTATATTGGTTACCATAATGAATTTTTACGCTTGTTTGGTTTTGGTATTGACGCGGTTGATTATGAACAAGATGTAAATCCTGTTGCGCCTATTGCCAATATGATTGACTGACTTGTCGCTGTTAGCGCATTTTTGAAAAAGTCGCCTTGTGCGGCTTTTTTGTTTTTTAGCTTTGATTTGAAAAAATATTTGCTAATTGTTGGCTAATTTACCACTTTGGTCTAGCTTGTATTTTATTAATTGTTAATTACAAAACTAAATAAACGTTTCTCTCGTATAATTTTCATAAATACACTCGCATAGTCAGCCACAATAATGTTAAAATCAAAGCAATATGTGAGGAGTTTTACTGCGCTGCTTGTTTGGTATTTATAGCAAGTCATTTTATATAGCTTGCAATAATACAAATAGCGGCGTGGTTAGTACGATTTTTCAGTTTCTTTCCGTTAATGTAGTGCAAGTGCGTATGATCAATATAAAAAAAGGTCTGGATTTACCCTTAGAGGGCGCACCTCAGCAAGTTATTCATGATGGTTCTGCCGTCAAACGTGTAGCTGTGCTAGGTGAAGAGTTTATCGGTATGCGTCCAACCATGCATGTTCGTGTGGATGACCAAGTCAAAAAAGGCCAGGTACTTTTTGAAGATAAAAAGAACCCAGGCGTATTATTTACTGCACCAGCTTCTGGTACAGTAAAAGAAATTAATCGCGGTGCTAAACGTGTTCTGCAATCTGTTGTTATTGAAGTAAACGGCAGTGAGCAAATCACCTTTGGATCTTTCTCGGAAACTGAGCTTAACAGCTTAGACCGTGAAAAAGCTAAAGAAGTACTAGTTCAATCGGGTCAATGGATAGCGCTTCGTGCTCGTCCATTTAGTAAAGTAGCAGCGTTGGATGCAAATCCGAGCTCTATTTTTGTGACAGCTATCGATACCAATCCACTTGCTGCAGATCCTGCAGTAATTATTGCTGAGAATGCGAAAGCGTTTGAAGCAGGTTTGGCTGTTGTGTCACGTTTAACCGATGGCAAAGTATTTGTTTGTAAGCAAGTAGGTAGTCAAGTTCCTAGTTCACCTATTGCTCAAGTAGAAGTACATGAGTTTGGTGGCGTGCATCCGGCTGGCCTTGTTGGCACTCATATCCATCACCTTGACCCAGTATCTGCTAGTAAGCAAGTTTGGCACATTGGTTACCAAGACGTTATTGCGTATGGTCACCTTTTCCTTACTGGTGAAATTTACACAGACCGTGTGATTTCGCTTGCAGGTCCGCGTGTTAAGAATCCTCGTTTAGTGAAAACACAATTAGGTGCTTCACTTGATGACTTAGTTGCAGGTGAATTAGAAGACGGTGATAACCGTGTTATTTCTGGTTCTGTACTTGCAGGTGCTACGTCGTCTGGCGTTCATGCATTTTTAGGTCGTTACCATGTTCAAGTATCTGTATTACTTGAAGGTCGCGAAAAAGAGTTTTTTGGCTGGATTGCACCAGGTAGTGATAAATTCTCTGTAACGCGTACATTCTTGTCTCACCTTACACCGAGTCGTTTATTTAAAATGACAACGTCTACGGGCGGTTCAAAACGTGCCATGGTTCCACTTGGAAGCTACGAGCGTGTTATGCCACTTGATATTTTGCCAACGCTATTACTACGTGACTTATTGTCTCGTGATTTAGACAGTGCAATTTCATTAGGTGCGCTTGAATTAGATGAAGAAGATTTAGCGTTATGCACCTTCGTTTGTCCTGGAAAATACGAGTACGGCGCAGCCCTACGCGATTGCTTAACTACGATCGAGAAGGAAGGCTAAAATGGGCTTAAAAACTTTCTTAGAAGATATCGAACCGCATTTTGAACCAGGTGGTAAGCATGAAAAATGGTACGCGCTGTATGAAGCCGCTGCGACTATTTTTTACACGCCAGGTTACGTAAACAAAGGTTCAACTCACGTTCGTGATAACATCGACCTAAAACGTATGATGATTTTAGTGTGGATGGCGACGTTCCCTGCCATGTTTTTTGGTATGTTCAACATCGGTCATCAAGCAGCTATGGCGCTTGGTAATGGTTTTGAGCTAGCTAACATTTGGCAAGTAGGTTTGTTCCAGTTATTAGGCGGTGAGTTAACCGTTGATGCTGGTTGGGGCGCAAAAATGTTCTACGGAGCCTGTTTCTTCCTACCTATTTATGCAACAACCTTTATTGTCGGTGGTTTTTGGGAAGTATTGTTTGCTTCTGTGCGTAAGCATGAAGTAAATGAAGGTTTCTTCGTAACCTCTGTATTATTTGCATTAATCCTGCCTGCAACGATTCCTTTATGGCAAGTTGCGCTAGGTATTACTTTTGGTGTAGTTATCGCAAAAGAAATATTTGGTGGTACAGGTCGTAACTTCTTAAACCCTGCGCTTGCTGGTCGTGCGTTTTTATTCTTCGCATACCCTGCACAAATTTCAGGTGACACAGTATGGACTGCCGTAGATTCATTCTCTGGCGCGACTATGCTTGGTCAAGCGTTTGCTGGTACGTTAAATTACGCGACTGATATTGAGCTTTGGTGGAATGCGTTCTACGGCTTTATCCAAGGTTCTATGGGCGAAACGTCTACACTAGCAGTGCTTATTGGTGGTTTATTCCTAATTTATGTACGTATCGCGTCTTGGCGTATCGTGCTAGGTGTATTCCTAGGTATGGTAGTAACCTCATCAATACTAAATACTATTGGTTCTGAAACTAATGCTATGTTTGCTATGCCTTGGTACTGGCATATGGTATTAGGTGGTTTTGCATTCGGTATGTTCTTTATGGCTACTGACCCTGTATCTGCTGCATTTACTGATAAAGGTAAATTAGCATACGGTGCGCTTATTGGCTTTATGGTTATCATGATCCGTGTTGTTAACCCTGCATACCCAGAGGGCATCATGCTAGCAATCTTGTTTGCTAACTTGTTTGCACCATTATTCGATCACTTTGTAGTGCAAGCTAATATCAAGCGGAGGTTGGCACGTAATGTCTAGTAATAACGAATCAATTGGCAAAACGCTAGCTGTTGTTGTCTCATTATGTTTAGTGTGTGCAGTTATTGTGTCGCTAACGTCTGTGCAACTTCGCCCTCTGCAAAAAGCAAATAAAGCAAAAGATATTCAAAGCAATATCTTAGCTGCTGCTGGTATTGGCAAAGTTGATAACGTTGCCGAAACGTTTGATGCTAAAATCGAAACTCGCTTTGTTGATATGCAAAGTGGTGAGTTTGCTGAGCCGGTAGAAGATTTTGACTTTGAAAAAAGCAAATACGATGCTGATTTAAGTAAATCTTTAAAAGAGAATGGTATTAAAGACATCGCCGGTATTCAACGTATTACCAAGCGTGCGCCTGTTTATATCTCTAAAAAAGACGATGGCTCTACTGATGCAATCATCCTTCCTATTCAGGGTTATGGTTTATGGGGTTTAATGTACGGTTTTATCTCGCTTGAAAGCGATGGCGAAACTATTAAAGACATCATTTTCTACAAACATAACGAAACACCTGGTCTAGGTGGTGAAATTCAAAACCCACAGTGGACTGCAACGTGGGAAGGTAAAGAGTTACCAATCCAAATCGTTAAAGGGACTGCAGCCGGTGATGAGCATAAGATCGATGGTCTTTCAGGTGCTACATTAACGTCTAATGGTGTTGACCATGCAGTTGATTTTTGGACTGGCGAAAATGGCTTTGGCCCTTTCCTTGCGAAAGTACGTAAAGGAGCATTGAACTAATGGCTGATACTAAAGAAATGAAGGCGGTCCTATTTGGTCCAGTTTTCGCTAACAACCCAATCGCATTACAAGTACTTGGTATTTGTTCTGCGCTAGCGGTAACGTCTAGCTTAAAAAATGCATTAATCATGTCAATTGCATTGACCTTGGTAACTGCATTCTCTAGCCTTTTTATCTCGACTATTCGTAACCATATCCCTTCATCAGTACGTATCATCGTACAGATGACGATTATTGCATCATTAGTAATCGTGGTTGACCAAGTACTACAAGCTTTCTCTTACGCTACGGCAAAAGAGTTATCAGTATTCGTTGGTCTAATCATTACTAACTGTATCGTAATGGGTCGTGCTGAAGCTTATGCAATGAAGTCACCGCCATTAATGTCTTTCCTTGATGGTATTGGTAATGGCTTAGGTTACTCTGTAGTGTTACTTACTGTTGGCTTTATTCGTGAGTTATTCGGTAAAGGTTCACTATTCGGTGTTGATATTATTCCATTAGTACAAAATGGTGGTTGGTACCAACCTATGGGTCTATTGATCTTACCACCGAGTGCATTCTTCATCATTGGTTTATTCATTTGGGTACTTCGTACTTATAAGAAAGACCAAGTAGAAGCTAAAGCGTAAGGGGCGATAAGTGGAACATTATATTAGTTTATTTGTAAAAGCCGTTTTTATTGAAAACTTAGCATTAGCATTCTTCCTAGGTATGTGTACTTTCTTAGCCGTGTCTAAAAAAGTAACTACATCAATTGGCCTAGGTGTAGCGGTTATTGTTGTATTAGGTATTTCAGTACCGGTTAACAACTTGGTTTACCATGCGGTATTAGCACCAGGTGCATTAGAGTGGCTTGGTTACCCAGAAGCAGATCTTAGCTTTTTACGTTTCTTAACTTTCATTGGTGTTATTGCAGCACTAGTGCAAATTCTTGAAATGGCATTAGATAAGTTCTTCCCACCGCTTTACAACGCATTAGGTATTTTCCTACCACTAATCACAGTTAACTGTGCAATTTTTGGTGCGGTATCTTTCATGGTAGAGCGTAACTATAATTTCGGCGAGTCTGTTGTTTATGGTATTGGCGCTGGTGTGGGTTGGGCGCTTGCAATTACATTACTTGCAGGTATCCGTGAGAAAATGAAGTATTCAGACGTACCAGATGGTTTACGTGGTTTAGGTATTACCTTCATCACTGTTGGCTTGATGGGTCTTGGCTTTATGTCATTCTCTGGTATTTCACTGTAATAATAGCGAGGTCAATCATGGATATTTTCTTAGGCGTTGGTGTTTTTATCGCTATCGTTGTAATACTAGTTTTAATCATCATTGGTGCTAAATCTAAGCTAGTTGCAAGCGGTGATATCATCATCGGCATTAATGGCGATCCAGACAAAGCCATTAAAACATCAGCAGGTAGTAAGCTATTAGGTGCACTATCTGAGTCAGGTATTTTCGTATCTTCTGCATGTGGTGGCGGTGGCTCTTGTGGTCAGTGTCGCGTTCACATTAAAGAAGGTGGCGGTGATATTCTGCCAACTGAACTTGACCACATCTCTAAAGGTGAAGCACGTGAAGGTTGTCGTTTAGCGTGTCAGGTTAATGTTAAAAATGATATGGAAATTGAACTTGAAGAGTCAATTTTCGGTGTTAAAAAATGGGATTGTGAAGTTATCTCTAACGATAACAAAGCAACGTTCATCAAAGAACTTAAGCTACAAATTCCAGATGGCGAGTCAGTGCCGTTCCGTGCGGGTGGTTACATCCAAATCGAAGCGCCAGCTCACCATGTTAAATACGCTGATTTCGATATTCCTGAAGAGTATCGTGGCGATTGGAACCATTTTGGTTTCTTCGACCTGGAGTCAAAAGTAGACGAAGAAACAATTCGTGCTTACTCAATGGCTAACTACCCAGAAGAAGAAGGCATTATTATGCTTAACGTGCGTATCGCTACGCCGCCGCCAAGAAACCTAAGCCTACCATGTGGTAAAATGTCATCGTACATTTGGTCACTAAAAGAAGGCGATAAAGTAACTATTTCTGGTCCATTTGGTGAGTTCTTCGCTAAAGACACAGACGCTGAAATGGTATTCGTAGGTGGTGGTGCAGGTATGGCACCAATGCGTTCACATATCTTTGACCAACTTAAGCGTTTAAACTCTAAGCGTAAAATTAGTTTCTGGTATGGTGCGCGTTCTAAACGTGAAATGTTCTATGTTGAAGATTTTGACGGCCTAGCTGAGCAAAACGAAAACTTCGTTTGGCATACAGCGCTTTCAGATCCGCAACCAGAAGATAACTGGGAAGGCTATACTGGCTTTATCCACAACGTGTTATTTGAGAACTATCTTAAAGACCACGAAGCGCCTGAAGATTGTGAGTTCTACATGTGTGGTCCTCCAATGATGAATGCGGCAGTTATCTCTATGCTTAAAGATTTAGGCGTAGAAGAAGAAAACATCTTATTAGATGATTTCGGTGGCTAATACCCAAACTAAATAAATTTAGTTAAAATACCAGCCTCATAGCACTAAGTGTTATGAGGCTTTTTTATATCAACTGATTGAGTTTGGCTTTACCGCTGATTTTAGTTGATACTCTATTTAACCTTTATAAGTAGGCTATTATGAATCGATTAAGTACAGTTAAAGGCGTGGTAGCCTTATTTTTAATCATATCCACGTTACTTATCACCGGTTGTGGCAATTCACAACACAACGAAGAAGCTTACCTTGAAGGTAAAACGATGGGTACAACTTACCACATTAAGTTTTACGCTGAGCAAGTTGACCCTCAAGCAATACAAGCAGAAATCGATGCGGTTTTAGTTGATATCAACCAGTCTATGTCGACCTATATCGAAGATTCAGAAATAAACACCTTTAACCGTTTAGATGCCAACGAAGTAATGCCAATCAGTGATGACTTCAGGGCAGTTATTAGTGAATCTATGCGTATAGGTAATTCAACTAAGACCCTAGATGTGACTATGGGGCCGCTAATCGATTTATGGGGATTTGGTCCTGATAAAAAACCAACAAAGCGCCCAACGGATGAAGCACTGGCAAATATGGTCAGTAACATTGGTATAGATAAGCTGGTCCTTAATGAGCAAGGGTTAGCTAAAACAGTTGCTGATTTAGAGCTGTCGTTTTCGGCTACCGCAAAAGGCTATGGTATTGATAAAGTTGCTGAGCTATTACAAAGTAAAGGTATTACAGATTACATGGTTGAAATTGGTGGAGAACTGCGTATTGCTGGTACAAAACCAGACAATCAAGCATGGCGAATAGCAATTGAACAACCTGATGCAAATCCGGGCGAGCGCAAAGTACACCGCGTATTAACACCGGGTAATAATGGTATTGCCACCTCTGGCGATTATAGAATTTTTTATACTATGGATGGTGAAACCTATACGCACCTTATTGATCCGATGACAGGTATGCCAATTAAGCACGACTTAGTCTCTGTCACAGTTTTGCACCCAAGTGCAATGACGGCGGACGGTTTAGCGACTGCTTTAACGGTAATGGGCATGGAAGGGGCACAACGTTATGCTGAGCAGCATGATTTACCTGTGTATTTAATTGCGAAATCGGCACAGGGGTTAGTCACCTATTCAAGCCCTGCGTTTAAGCCTTATTTATAGTCTTTAGGTTTATATCCTTATCATGAGGGTATATAATGCAATAAGCTCAGATATGATGTTTGGGCTCATTTTATTGCTGAACAATAGGGGCTAAGCAATGTCACTTTTTTTTCTAACCTTTGGCTTACTTATTTTAATTGTCGCTGCGATGGCGATAGGCATGATAGTACAAAGAAAATCGATGGCGAGTAGCTGCGGAGGCTTAGGCTCTGTAGGTATTGATAAAGCATGTGATTGCGATGATCCATGCGATAAACGCAAAAAGCGTCTGGCCAAAGAGCAAGTATGGAAAGAAAACCAAATTCTTTAAATAGGGTATCCCTGTTTAAACAAAAAACCTCTCGTAGCTCACTACGGGAGGTTTTTTATTTATATCGGCATAAATAAATCACCAGCCGATAAAATAATCGTGTTTTTATCTTGAACAGAAAATTCTCTTTGTTATACTCACGCCCGAACTTTCAGTAAGTTTTGAAAGTTCTATTGATGCGGATCAAAACTAGCTTGGCAAAATAGTGCTAATGCGTTGAGACTGTATTTCATGTCACTGTATAAGGCTTTACGGCTGCAACCTTTTTTGTTGCCACGGTGTACACCGAATTTTGTTATTAGTCATTTTAATAGGTTAATGTTTTTGAGCTCACTTTCTTTGTTTCATACCAGCGCTTTGCTTACCTTAGGTAAGTCAGTGTTGCATGAGCGCTTTAAAAAAGCGAAAAAGGGCGTGAGTGTGGCTGTAACATTATTAGTTTTTAATGTCGTTATGTTGCTTAGTGGCGCTATTGAGGATGCCTTTAGGCTTGAAGCATTGGTCAGTGATGGCTTTTTTATAGAGCCATTATTACTGACAATTGCCGAATTTTTAGCTCATCCCATCTTATCGTGTCAGTTACTTATTGGCCTTTGTTGGCTATTGTTCCACATGTTTCCAGCGCGTCGTGCTGGGATAATCCTCCGTAAAGCAGCCTTTGCTTTTAGCGAGGCTAAAGTTCAGCAACCAGTGCAAGCTGCGCATGGTTGTCGTGCTCCACCTAGCTTTACAGGTTGTCTGTTTACCCATTAATTTTATGGGTATAGGTTACACCTGTGGTATCTAATTATTTATTCTTGCTGTAAATAACGATTACTTTCATTGTAGCTTAGTGTTTTTTACACACTCTCAGCCAACCACACCTCACCCAAGTTAATTTTTATTGCGTTATATTAATGTGTTTAAAAAAGCTGGGTTGGTTCTGCTAGGTGTTTATTATTAAGCCAGTGGTCAATACTTCATGCTTGCATTCGCTCTGCATTATTGTAATTCAATCTTAATTAACTTGGGTTTTTATCAAATATCGTTGCTAAATATTTTTTGGCAGCTAATAAAAACTCTTTAGGTTTTAGGATAGTCCCTTGTTAATTCGTAACCTTTTTAATATTGCTTTAGCTAGTATGGCGCTGATTTTATCAGGCTGTAATGGCGGGGTACTCGACCCAAAAGGGCAGATAGGTATTGATGAGAAAAATCTGATCATCATCGCCACTGTGCTTATGTTGTTAGTTGTGATCCCCGTTATTGTGATGACTTTATATTTTGCTTGGAAATACAGAGACACACAAAACCATGAAATTTACGCACCAAAATGGGCTCACTCTAATAAGATTGAGGCTGTTGTATGGGCGGTTCCTATTGTTATTGTTGTTATTTTAGGTGTGATCACCTGGCAGTCAACTCAAGAGCTTGACCCCTATAAACCGATAGAGGGTAAAGGTGAACATCTTACTGTTGAAGTGGTGTCACTTAATTGGAAGTGGTTATTTATTTACCCTGAACAAGGTATTGCCACGGTAAACGAATTGGTATTTCCTGCTAATGTTCCGGTTGAATACAAAATCACGTCAGAAAGTACCATGAACTCGTTTTTTATTCCTCAGTTAGGTAGTCAAATCTACTCAATGGCGGGTATGGAAACTAAGCTGCATTTAATTGCTAATGAGCCAGGCACGTTTAAAGGCTTTTCGGCTAATTACAGTGGTGCGGGTTTTACTGGTATGAAATTTAATGCCATCGCAACGCCAACAAAAGCTGACTTCAACCAGTGGGTTGAACAGGTAAAAACTAACGCTAATAACCTTACTCATGCCAATTATGTTGAGCTTGCAAAAGCAAGTGAGAACAACCCAGTCGCTTACTATGGCAAGGTTGATGACGGTTTATTTCATACCATAGTGATGAAATACATGCAGGCGCATGGCGATATGAACAAAAAACACCACTCGATGGATAAACATCAGCAGATGAGTAATGAGCATCAAGCAATGGGTAATCATTCAATGCCATCATCACACAGCCAGGGCGAGGAATAATCATGTCGTTTTTAGGTAAATTATCTATAGATGCAATTCCGTTTCATGAACCTATTATCATGGTTACCATGGCGGTGATTGCTGTTGTCGGGCTTATTATAGCTGGGCTAATAACAAAATATAAAAAATGGGGTGTGCTTTGGCGTGACTGGATCACCTCGGTTGATCATAAACGCTTAGGCGTTATGTACATTTTATTAGCGCTAATCATGCTGTTTCGTGGTTTTTCTGATGCCATTATGATGCGTGCGCAGTTAGCGCTTGCTACCAGTGGCGCGCCAGGTTATCTGCCACCAGAACATTACGACCAAATATTCACCGCTCATGGCGTTATTATGATCATCTTTATGGCGATGCCATTTATGATTGGTTTAATGAATATTGTTGTACCACTGCAAATTGGTGCCCGTGATGTGGCTTTTCCATTTTTAAATAATTTAAGTTTTTGGTTTACCGCTAGTGGCGCCATTTTAATAAATCTATCGCTGATATTTGGTGAATTTGCTAAAACAGGCTGGGTTGCTTACCCACCGTTGTCGGAGTTGACCTTTAGCCCTGGGGTGGGGGTCGATTATTATATTTGGGCCTTGCAAATATCGGGGCTCGGTACGCTATTAACCGCTGTTAACTTCCTAGTGACAGTATTTAAAATGCGTGCCCCTGGTATGACACTGATGAAAATGCCAATTTTCACTTGGACATGTACGTGGGCAAATATCTTAATTGCGGCATCATTTCCAATTTTAACCGCAGTGCTGGCCATGCTAACGCTAGACCGTTATTTAGATTTCCACTTCTTCACTAATGAAGCCGGCGGAAACGCCATGATGTATATCAACCTGTTTTGGGCATGGGGTCACCCAGAGGTATACATTTTAGTATTACCAGCTTTTGGTATCTTCTCTGAAATAGTGTCGACCTTCACTGGTAAACGTTTATTTGGTTATAAATCGATGGTATATGCCAGCGGTGCCATTTCTATTCTTGGTTTTATTGTATGGTTACACCACTTCTTTACTATGGGTTCAAGTGCCAATGTAAATGCCTTCTTTGGGGTAATGACCATGGTCATAGCTGTGCCTACTGGGGTTAAGTTATTTAGTTGGTTGTTTACTATTTACCGTGGCCGTTTGCGCATTACTGTACCTGTACTTTGGACGCTTGGTTTTATGGTTACCTTCAGTATTGGTGGTATGACGGGGGTATTACTGGCAATCCCTGGTGCCGATTATGTATTGCATAACAGCTTATTCTTAATCGCTCATTTCCATAACACCATCATTGGTGGCGCAGTCTTTGGTTACTTAGCGGGTTTTGTTTTTTGGTTTCCAAAAGCAATGGGCTTTAAGCTTGATGAACGTTGGGGTAAAGCATCATTTTGGTGTTGGTTAATCGGTTTCTTTGTAGCCTTTATGCCATTGTACGTACTCGGCTTTTTAGGCATGACTCGTCGCTTAAATCACTCTAATAATCCTGATTGGAATATCTGGCTTTATATTGCTGCAGTGGGTGCCGTGATTATTATGTTCGGTATTATTTGCCAAGTTATTCAGCTTTATGTGAGCTTTAAAAACCGCGAAGCGCTTGATGATACCACCGGCGATCCTTGGAACGGTCACACCCTTGAATGGTCAACGTCATCACCGCCACAATACTATAACTTTGCTGAAATCCCGCATGTTGATGATATTGATACATGGACTGACATGAAAGAAAAAGGCCTAGCTTATCAAGGTAAATCTAGCTATAGCCCAATTCATATGCCAAAAAATACCGCATCGGGTGTGCTTATTGCTGCGAGTTTAACGGCGTTTTGTTTTGCCATGATCTGGCATATTTGGTGGTTAGCAGGGCTTGGTTTTATTGGTGCAATTGCGCTATTTATTAACCGCGCTTACACCAGCGATGTTGATTACTACGTGCAAAACGATGAAATATTACAAATTGAAGGCGCGCATATTGCCAGTAATACGAAGGAGGTAAGCGCATGAGTACGTTATCTGCAACTCAAGGCCATGTAAATTTTGAGTCTCATAGCGTAAGTCATACGCATGAACATCACGATACCTCTGGCGATACAATCTTTGGCTTTTGGCTTTATTTAATGACCGATTGCCTTTTATTTGCCTCATTTTTTGCAACCTACGCAGTGCTTTATATGAACACCGCAGGTGGTGTATCGGGCAAAGATATTTTTGAGCTTGATTTTGTTGCCGTTGAAACTGCGGCGCTACTTATAAGTAGTATTACTTTTGGTTTTGCCATGATTGCCGCTCAAGGGCAAAAAAAGGCGCTGACGCTTGGTTGGCTCGCGGTCACTTTTTGTTTAGGCGCGGTGTTTATTGGTATGGAAATTTATGAGTTTCATCATTTAATTGTTCATGGCAATGGCCCACAGCAAAGTGCTTTTTTAACATCGTTTTTCTCATTAGTGGGCTTGCATGGTTTACATGTAACTGCAGGCCTTATCTGGATGAGCATAATGATGATTGAGGTGATTAAGCGCGGTTTAGGTAAACAAACCGTCACGCGCTTAAGTTGCTTAAGCTTATTTTGGCACTTTTTAGATATTGTGTGGATTTGTGTATTTACTGTTGTTTATTTAATGGGAGCAATGTAATGAGCCATAGCGAAACGCATGCTTTAGCGCAAATGCAAAGCCAACATCATGATCAGTCACACGGCAGTGTAAAAACCTATCTTATTGGTTTTGTCTTGTCAGTGATTTTAACGGCCATTCCATTTTGGATGGTGATGGAGGGCGATTTTTCAAAAGTCACCACGCTTTGGAGTATCGTTACTTTTGCAATCGTGCAAATTTGGGTGCATTTAAAATACTTTTTACACCTTAATTTCACCACCGATGAAGGCAAAGCGAATACCTTTACCTTCTTGTTTAGCGCGTTGATCATCGTCATGGTGGTTGGACTGTCTGTTTGGATCATTTATGAATCAAACGCAATGATGATGTATTAGAGGTTTCAGATGTTTCGTCGTTATTTAGCTGTTACTAAGCCAGGTATTATTATGGGGAATTTGATCAGCGTTGCCGGTGGTTTTTTACTTGCCGCCCGCGGTGATATAGACCCATGGTTAATGTTGGTTACCTTGGTTGGTTTATCGCTTGTTGTTGCATCGGGATGTGCCATAAACAATGTTATTGATAGAGACATTGATGTTGCTATGGCACGTACTCGCTCACGTGTAACTGTAACGGGCGAAATGTCTGCAAAAGCCGCTTTAAGCCATGGCGTGTTATTAGGGCTAATTGGCTTTGGCTTATTAATCGCCTTTACCACTCAAGCGGCGGTATTTTTTGCCGCCTTTGGCTATGTCATTTATGTAGGGGTGTACAGCCTCTACATGAAACGCAACTCTGTTTACGGCACCTTTATTGGTAGTCTATCGGGCGCAGTTCCACCTGTTGTTGGCTATTGTGCCGTTACGGGTGTGTTCGATATGGGTGCATTAATACTGCTGGTGATGTTTAGTTTGTGGCAAATGCCGCACTCATATGCGATTGCTATTTTTCGCTTTAAGGATTACCAAGCCGCTAATATTCCAGTATTGCCCGTGGCGCAAGGTGTTAATAAAGCTAAGCGCCATATTGTGCTTTATATTGCAGTATATGCTTTAGTAGTGATGCTATTGCCAATTAGTGGTTATACCGGTGCTGCCTTTATGGCCGTTGCCTGTATTACCAGTTTTTGGTGGTTACTCATGGCACTTAGAGGGTATCGCTACAACATAGACACCACCCGTTGGGCACGCCAAGTGTTTGCGTTTTCAATTATTAATATTACCGCTTTGAGTATTGCCATGGCGGTTGATTATCAAACAATTGCGCCACAGTTAGTGGCGCTAAACTGATCTAAAACGATCAATGAACCGAGTTAATTCCCAAAGTTAACCAAAGGCTCTGAGCATTGCGAGGAGCCTTTTTTCATTCCTAAAATAAGGCTGCTATTGAGTGCTTATTGGCATCTACCAGACTTTGTTTTATTTTATTTCTTATAGCGGCTGATTTATTTTGACTGAGTTTGAAGTTACCTTGCCAGTGAATTGGCGTAAGCTCTATAAAACTCAGGTGTTGATACATTGTATTGCGATGCTGCTCAGGCACTTCATCAGTTTTCCACTCAGGCTCAAATGTTTTCTCAAAATGACTAGTAAGGGTTCGCATTACGAGATCTTTTTTTAGCTCATCTTTAATAATATGTACTTTTGCAGTCACTAACACCGATGCGTAAAGCCAGCTAGGCAATGTTTGATTATCCGCATAGGAGGGTGATAAATAGCAATTGTCACTATTAAAGAGTAAATTCACCTGTTTATTATCAAGCTTTGATAGTGGATTATGCTTTGCTACATGTGCAATAAACATATTTTCTAAAGAGTTGAATAACATAGGTACATGACAAATGTTATTTAATTTACTATTTGAGCAGGGCATAAAAATTGTTGCTAATGGAAAGTTATTAATAAGCGCATGCAATTGCTCGGTATTTTTTTGCATAAAGTGCTCGGGTGGGTACATTATAATTGCTCCTCAAGCCGTAGCTTTATAGCTGGCCATTCATCTTCTAGGCGTCGGTCTTTTTGGGCTATTCCTTCATACTTAGCGCCTAAACGGGCAATTGCATTGCGTGATTGTTGATTGTGCTCATGGGTATTAAAGCTAATCCGTACTAAATTAAGTTGATTAAATGCATATCTCAGAAGTAAATATTTTGCATGCGTATTTACGTATGTCCGCTGTGCAGTGAAGCTAATAAAGGTATGGCCAATTTCAGCGCTTAAGTTGTCACTGTCTAACCTAAATAAACGGGTTGTGCCAACAACTTGCTGTGAATGTTTATCAATAATGGCAAATACCACTTGCTCGTTTTGATTAAACTGCGCGCTATGTGTAAACCATTGCTCCAACTTAACTTGAGTTTGTGCGTAATTACTTAATACCCACTGCCAAATTTGTGGATGTTTACCTGCTTGATATAGACCCTCGAGATGTTTGAGTTTAAGTGGCTCTAAGGCAACCTTGTTGGTTTGATGAATTTGCGTTGTGAACATTATAAGCCCCATATTTTGCTATTTATTCATAACAAATGTACGCTTTATTGGTTTATTAAAAACAACCAAAATTTAATTTTTACCTATACCAGTTTGGAAGGTGTTTATGCAGCCACTTAATATAAAGCTCACTAGCCAGAGTAAAGCTAAATACCTGCAAATAGCAGATGCACTTAGGGAGTCGATTATAAAAGGGGACATTCTCGCTGGCAGCAAACTCTGCTCTGCACGCGATATGGCACAAGCATACGGATTAAACCGTCATACAATAATGAATGCCCTACAACTTCTTGTCGCAGAAGGATGGTTGGAATCCTATGAACGATCAGGCTACAGCGTTACCAATACATTGCCTATTCAAAACAGTATAAACATTGCCCAGTCTCAAGCATTGGCTCCTAAGCCGTATCGATTTGCTACCACGCTTACGGTGTCAGGACCTACAATGGACTTAAATCACTATGCTTATAACTTTGCTGGAGGCTTACCCGATTTAACACGCTTTCCCTATAAAGAATTTAAACGCTCTGTAAGTCATGTGTTTAATCATTTAGATACCAGCCAATTTCACTATGGTAATGTGGCTGGGCAGCCTAATTTAAAATCGCAAATTAGTCATTATTTACACAAAGCACGAAACCTAAAAACAGCCGATATTCTTATGTGTAATGGCTCTCAAGAAGCGCTTTTTTTAGTATCAAAAGCCTTTATTAATAAAGGCGATTATGTTGCAACCGAAACCTTAGGTTACCCGCCTGCTCGTAAAGCATTTGCAGCATGTGGCGCGCAGCTTATAGATATAAAACAAGATGATGAAGGGTTGTGTGTTGATGATTTTAAAACTCAGCTTGAACGCTATCCCATTAAACTTCTGTATTTAACGCCACTGCATCAATACCCAACGACTGTGACCTTATCACCCACCCGGCGCTTACAAATTTATCAGCTGTGTTATGCCCATAATGTGATGATTATTGAAGATGACTACGACCATGAATTTCACTACCGTTGCCAGCCTTTGCAACCCATGGCTGCCGATGACCCCGCAGGCATTGTGATATATCTATCAACGTTTTCAAAAATTATGTTTTCAGCAGCAAGGATTGGCTATATCTGTGCAGCGCCTGGGGTAATCGCACAATTAACCGCATGGAAGCAGCTAATGAACCATAAAAATGATGTGATTATGCAATTAGCTGTCGCACACTGGATGAAAGAAGGTGGTTTTGAACGCCATTTAAAGCGTATGACAAAGCTCTATAAGCAGCGCTATGAAGCGATGGGTGATTATCTAGCGCAGCTGCAATTATCAGGCTATCCAATTGAATATATAAAACCCGACGGTGGCATGGCGATGTGGGTTAATTTAAATAAACCGGTGGACCAATTAAAGCAAGTACTGCAAAGTAAAGGCGTGTATGTACAGGTTGAGCCTGAATTTTACTTTAAAGACTCAGAACGCAGCTTAATACCTAAGCAACACAGTTATGTACGTTTAGGATTTGCTGGGCAATCAACTTTGGCGATGCAAGCTGGACTTGAATTGATTGCTGAACACGTTTTCAAATAAAGCTTATTTGCTTAAGCTTTCAGCATCATAAAACATCGGTTTCAATGTGCCACAATTTATAAATTTATAATTGAGCTCACCAGCAGAGGGCACTTCAGTTGAGGTGCGAAACTTTTGTAAACAGGCACCACTTAAATCAACAAACATAATATGATGATAGCTTGGTGGTTGAGTTATTTGGTGAATGTAAATACGCTCGTTATTTTTTAGCGTAACCATGTCGTACTGTTGCCATTTTGAGGCTGGGCTTAAATCAGTTAGCTCACGAGTAAATAACTGCTCGCTAAGCTCTATTAATTTATCGCTGTAAACTAAGCTACCTCCTTGTCTATAATCTCCAAGATACACATCTGCGGTAATCGCGACTTCTTCGCCTCGCATTAAGCGTTGAATATTAAACGGCTTTGATTTTACTGTAACTAACTCAGCATCACGTACTAAATCTAAAAATGGAATATCAGATACATCTACCTTGTACATAACATGCATATCAAAGGGAAGCTCAAAGCTTGGAATGTTAATGGCGTATACACTTGAACCTTTATTAACCAATACCATGGCATGCTCTGCTTCATATTTGGGGTTTAATGGCGGAAGTTCTGGTGGCTCTTCGGCATTAGCAAGCGAGCTGGTACAAAATATAATGCTGATAAATAAATATACGAAGTAGGGTAGCCGCATAATAACCTCAATTAATTTATAGATATAAAGTGTAGTATACATTTATACATAATTATCTTTAGTTATATTTTAGTAAAGCTTAAACGTGATACACACTAAAGCTTTAGCGTGTATCAGTACATTTAGGGTTAGCTATTATCTAATTGCTTTTTTCACTTCGCGCCAGTCAATAATTTTAAAGTTTTGTGGTTGGAGAGGCATACGATTATAACCGTCTTGTACTATAAGCATACCCTCAGGATAACCTGGTAAAGCTTTTGCTGTAACGGTTAAACCGTCAGTTTCACCTACGCCATCAATGCCTTTATCTAGGTTTGCAATTACATTAAACTTACCTGCAAAGCTTAGACTAGGCTGTGTGTCATCTGAGATTTTATAAAGCACATAGCTATTATCGCCTTGGCTTGATACCACTAAATAGCGAGCATCATTAGCATGATAAATTTCCATACCTTCAACATCTGCCACCAGTTGCTCATTAACACTTTGTAGCTTTACTGCTTTGTTACCAGCGGTAGGCTCTGCACCGATATACCAAATGCCTGCATCTTCTTCACCTGCAAATAGTTGGCCTAGATTATCATCAGCGCTACAGCCTTCAGGTTGGCTTGGTAGAGTAAACTCTCTAACCAGTTCACCACTTAAATTACTTTGCTCACCGATGAGTTTATATTGCTGAAATAAACCTGATTTATCATTAACAAACACGTAATGGCCAGACTCAGAGGAATACATACACATACCGTAAATCTCAGGTAGGTTAGTGGCTATTTCTGTCACATGGTTTACTTGGTTATCGCCATCTACAGTAAATACGCTAATGCTATTAAGAGTACGGTTACTGGCAGTGATCCACGTATGGGTCTGGTTGTTTATGTCTTGATGTTGGCGCACATCAACATTATTTAAACGGCCAACATTAAGCGATTGTACTTTGCTGCCAGCAAGGTCATAAACCATCAAGCCGCGGCGTTTATCTGTGCCTAAAATTAAGCTTTTTTTAGCGTCTTGCTCATTAATCCAAATAGCCGGATCATCTGCTGCATCACCAAACGCAGCAACCGGTGTAGTTTGTGCGCTGGCATGAAGGTGAGTCATCGCGACATTGTTTTGTGAAGTCGCTGTTTGCGCTGTGTAGTTAACGTTTGCTTGAATGTAAGCGCCTGTTTCATCATCAATTAATACCAGCTGGGCTTGACTGTCATTGATAAAGCTCGCTGCAACAGACTCTATTGTGTGCTCACCTGCCAGCGACCATTGGCTTAGCTTGTCTGTTTGAGCTTGGTAAGCATAAACCTTATTACCATCAGTGGCACTCAGCCATAATGTACCGTCTTGTGATACCGATAGAGCCCCGATTTCACTGTTTAATTCGCCGTATGGCTGTACTAAAGCCACAGGTTGCTTATTGGCAGCTGATTCCGCATCAGCATTAATGGCCCACACTCCGAGCTCTGCCTCACTCACATACAGGGTTTTTGTGTCGTCATTTACTGCACAACCTGAAGCCTCTGTGACTGCAGAGAACTCACGTACTGCGATATTTTTAGCTTGGTTAGTGGCTAAATCATAAATAACCGTTTCGCTGATCAAGCCGCGAACATCTGGCACAAATGCTGATACAGTTTCGTTATTGCTATTTTTAAATAAACACACGGCATCGGGCTGGGCTTGAGGTGGACTAATGCGGGTGAGTTCATTTAGCTGCCAAGTTTGGCCATTTTTTATAAGCTTAAAAATGGCTACGTTGTCTTGGTTGTTATCTAGAGTTGCCAATAAAAATTGCTGCGCTGATAATTGTTTTAGTGAAATTGACTTAAAGTTACCGGCTAACAGCACTCGGCTTTTCTCGTTATCGGTAAGTAATAAGCCCTGGCTTTCGCTCGTCATTAGCCATTGATTATTACCAAGTGCAGCTGCTTGTGAGCCTTGAATGTTTTGTTGTGGGCCAAATAACTTAGCCTCAACAGCCAGCTTTGCTATTTCAGTCGTGTTTTGGGTATCGTCATTACTTGTACAACCGCTAAGCGCAGTTACAAGCACAGCACTTGATAGCACCGCTGAAATTGTATTTAGTTTAAAGTTCATTATTTTATCCTTTACTTATCTAGGTGCTTTTCAGTGTTAAAACGTACTTCACCAAGGTGATTAATCGCGCTTACACTGAGAGTTTCGCCATTGATAGAGATACTTAAAAAACCAGGTGTTGCTTCTGCGTAGCGGGTAAATTCACGTTGTTTTACAAACCGCGCTTCGCTGCCACCACCAGAGACAAAGTGAGCCACCTTGCTATTTTTTGGTTGGTTGTATTGCAAGTCGTGCTCGTGCCCTGCGATATAAGCGTGCACGTTATGACGCTCCAAAATAGGTTCTAAAATGTCGCGAAGCCCTTGGTTGCGGCCAAAGCGTTTGCCGCTTGAGTAAAGCGGGTGATGGCCTACCACAATTTTCCATTTTGCGTTACTGCCAGCAAGTTGGGTTTCAAGCCAATCCAATTGTGTTTGATAACTTTGCCCTTGAGTTGAGCGGTATTTTTCACGGGTTTTATATTCAGGTTGAATCGGGTTGGTATCTAAAAACACCATTAACACTTGCTCGTTGTTTTCAAGCGCAAATGTTTTACTGTAGTACCTTGCAGGTAACTGCCAGCGCTGACTTTTTGCGGTGTAGTCAATTTGTGCTTGGGCATTACCTAAGTAATCGTGATTACCTAAAACAACATACCAATCTTCAAATGTGTGCGGGCCATGGTATATGTTCTCAAAGGCTGATTGCCAAAGAGGATCGTTCACACTTGCCACGCCATTTGGGTAAAAGTTATCGCCGGTCGAGACAATAAAATCGGCATCAGTTTGATACATAGCAATTTCTAGCTGATGAGCCACCTCTTTTTGATAAAAGTGGCCGTTGTGTCCCCAATCACCAATAACCATAAAGTTAAGGCTATTAGGTAACGTAGTTAACTTGGCTATTTTTTGTTGTTGATATAGTGCATCTTTATAAATAACGGGCTCACCAGCACTGAGCGCTGATGAGCTCAGTAGGGCGGCCATTATGAAAGACAATTTAAACATGTTCTAACTCCAAAAAGGCACGTAATAGCAATTTATCACGTGCCTAAAATGATGATACCTGCTATTAAAATGCGTAGCGCAACATTAGTTGAACCACAGGACCTGCTTCTTCCGATTCAAGCTCGTACTCATCAAAGTCACGATTGTTTTGATCATCAAGCGAGTCAAACTTATTGAAAACTTCGTCTTTACTGGCATCCAGTAAGTTTGAACCTACAAGGCGTAGAGTGATGTCATCCCAGCGCTTTTCAACGAAAAGCTCTAAATCAGCACCGTAAGAGGTGGTAACTTCTTCACCTACAAAGCGTCCGTATGCATCACCTTGGTTACGGTAAGTTGCACCAAATGATGCACGCAGTATTGGTAAATCTTGGATAAAGCCAATGTTATAAACATAATCTGATTGGTCATTAAACTTACGTTTACCAAAGCTGTCTTCAACTTCACTATCAAGCCAAGAGTAGTTTAAGAAAATACCAGTATTTGGCATGTTGATTGCGCTCAGTGGCGTTGATAAATCAAACTCAATACCTTGTACTGTGCCATCGCCAGTATTTTGTGGTTGCAGTACAAATGTACCTTCGCCTTCTGAGCCTTCAACACCTGTGCTGGCAATTTCAATTAAATCGCTAACGTCACGGTAAAATACGTTTACACCGACAACGCCACTTTTACCTAAACGGTATTCGTAACCTAAATCGATACCCCAAGAAGATTCTGGCTTAAGGTTTGGGTTACCTAAAAAGTCATTATCAGCGAGCTCTTCTTCAAGTAGGGCGGGTGTTATGTAGTCAAAGTCAGGGCGACGTAAGCTACGTGCAATAGAGGCGCTTACTCGACCGTTATCACTTACACTGTAACGAAAGTGAGCCGAAGGTAAGAAAAAGTCATAGTCATTCTCGGCAGTTACGCCTTCATTGGTATCGGTAATACTTGAATCAGTTGACTCCCAGCGCACCCCCATCTCCCATGAGAACACATCCGCTTCATGCTTGATTAGCGCAAATAAATCAAAACGGTCTTCTTCAAGTTTATTAACTCCGCCGTCTACTGGTTCAAATTCGTTGTTAAATTGTGCTAATGACATTGGCGTCTCGCTAAATTGAGCCCATCCAGTCAGTGTTTGCTCACTTTCATCTTCAGCGACAAAAATGGCGGTATCGCGCTCTTTGCCTTGCACAAAAGCACCAAATTGAACTTCTTTCGAGTCACCTACCAGTAAGCTGTGCTGCCATTGTAATGACCATTCTTTATCATCGATATCAACGGTTTCTTCTGCTTCTTCAAACACCATTGGGAGCTCTGAGGTATCAAGCTCAACTTCTTGTTCATAAACAGATTCTTCAAAGCTGGCATAACCTAATTTAAATTTGCTGGTACCGCCCAGTAGGGGTAATTCATAGCCAGAATTAATGTTGTAGTTAGTTTGGTCAATAAACGAAACGTTTGCGTTATCTGAGATTAAATTACCACCCTCAACGACAGAGCCTGAGGTTGCAGTGGGGTCGTCGTATTCAAAAGAGCGTTCGTCTTCGGTGCGGTCGGTATCAACCCACATGGCGCTAATATCAAACTTGCCGCCGTTATCAAACACCTTTTCAAAGCTGGCATTTAAAGAGGTATCATCACCATCACGAGTATCAGATTGATCTTCACGGTTATCAAAATCGTCTGTTGCATAATTAGGGTTATTTTCAGGGCTATCGCCATAACGTCTGCTTGATTTTTGTTTTGGGTTATAACGACCTTGTAAATTGGCACCTACTAGTAAACGGCCACCTGCAAACTCAGTACCGTAAACGCCCGCAAAGCTTTCTTTTAGTTCGCCGTCATCGTAACGTAAGCCACCAGCGCGAATATAACCGCCGTCTAAGCTATAGCCATCGCGAAGTACAATATTAAGTGTGCCTGCTATGGCATCGGCAGAGCGGTTGGCACTAGATGAACGAATAATTTCTACACGCTCAATTAATTCTGCTGGAATACGGTCCACAAAAAATGAACGGTCAGCACCGGCACCCGGTACTTCTTCGCCATTAATGAGTACTTTAGTATACGCAGGGCTTAAACCGCGCATACGTGCGCCGTCTGATTCAAGTACGTCAGATAAAAAAGTCACACTAGGAACACGCTTTAGTGCATCACCCGCGGTGAGTGGTTCAAAACGCTGAAAGTACTCTTGTGAATATTCAAGCGTGGGCGCTAGTTCTTGCGAGCGGTTGCGATAACCAATCTCACCATAGACCACAAGCTCTTCAGAAATCTTTACTTCAGGTTCTCTTGGCGATGTTTGTTCTTGTGCATTTACGCTAATACTAAATTGGCTCAGTGCTAATGCCGCCACAACAGCATTTAACTTAAATTGTTTCATTGATTTGCTCCGGTTGTCCTTGGTTTGGTGAGCAAACTAAAAAAAGTTAATGACGCTAATGTGACAGTTTTACAGTTAATTCCTGACAAAACGCGAACTTAGTGCTTTTTAAACAGACATTTGAGCTGTTTAAACACGGCTCCAGCGCACTAAAAATGGTTATTACGAGGTTAAATACTTATAAATTTTAATCTCAATGTCATATCAATGAGCCAAAATGACCCTGACGAACACAGCATGACTAAGCTAGCATGCAGACCAACATAGACTAAAGAAGCCACCCTAATGCGATATAACCCATTTACCAACCATGCAAAATTAACTAATACCATCATTTTATTATTAGTTATTGCTGTAGCAATATGCGCTTACTTTGGTGAACTTAAGCAATGGCAAGAAATTGCGTGGCTCGATATTGTTGGTGAGGGCGGTATTGTGTTGATGACACTCAGCTGGATAGTTGCGTTACTTATTTCACGACCGCCAGGCAAAGTAACTACCTTATTAGTGTTAGGTTTAGGTTTGTTTATGTTCTCAGCCACACTCGATTTACTCGATGAGTGGTTAAAGCAACCTTCACAATTATGGCTCACCTGGTTTGAATCACTGCCAGCGCCGTTTGGTATGTCGCTTACCAGTGTTGGGCTTTATTATTGGCATCAAGAACAATTTGTTTTAAATCGTCAATTGCGTCGTCGAGAAGCGCATCTGCGAGAGCATGAAAAAGTCTGTCCTGTAACAGGGTTATACCGAGTTAACTACTTACATTCACTCATGCAGCAACAACAAACAGAGCAGCAAGGCGGCACTTTAGGTGTTATTGATATTCGTGATTTTGCAAAGTTTAATGCGCAGTTTGGTTTTAGTGAAGGCGATAGGTTACTAAGAGAAATTAGTGATTTATTAGTAATGAATTGCCGATTAAATGATGTGCTTTGTCGCTATGCCGGAGATTGCTTTATTGTGCTTATGCCGAATACCAGCCAAAGCCAAGCCAAAGAATTACTAGCGCAAATGAAAGCGGCGCTTAACCATTGTGCGTTTAAAGTCGCAAAAAGCAAAGGCGCACAGTTTCAGCATATTTTAACCGCCACCATGGCAATGGATTTAGCGCAAGATCCAGTGCAGCAAACCAGCCTGTTACATCAACAATTACAACAACAAAAGGCGCTTGTAGGTGCAGCAGTATATTAGCCTAGATGATAAATACCTCAGCGCCGAGGGGATTATCACTGCGCTGGTGGAGCTTGCTCAAGGACGAGGGATCCCGCTGCATAAATTGCTGCGTGGTACGGGTATTTTTGAGCAAGATTTATATGATCTACCACAGCGCTTTAGTTTATCGCAGTTATTGGCTTTAATTAGCCAGTTTAAAGCCTTAATGAAGAGTAATGATAGTGGCTTTTTACTGGGTCATCAATTGGTTAATGACGTTAGCCCAGCAGTGCAAAGTGTGCGTTTAAGCCCCAGTTTAGGTATGGCTTTGAAGCAATTACAACAAATTAGTACCGTTATTGCCCCTTTATTATTTACCCGTAGGCATATATTTAAAGACGATTTATATCTGTACTTGCAACCGAGTATCGGTATGGACGAGTCATTAAAAAATTATTGTTTTGAAATATACAGCGCTGCGTTAATGAGCTTACTAAAACGAGTATGTAATGTGTATCCACATTGTTATTTTGACTTTACTTGTAAACGCCCTCGGCATATTCAAGAATATGAGCAGCACTTAGGCTTACGAATACGGTTTGAACAACCCTATACCCGTTGGCACTTTAATAAACAACTACTTAAGTGCACAAACCCAGAGGCTAGTCAGCTTAGGTGGCAGCAGTGCATAGCGCAAAGTGAGTTACATAAGAATGTATCACAGTCTTTTGTTGAGGCTGTGTGCCAGCGCATTTACCGTGATAAAAACAACAGCCTTGCTAACAGTGCTGAGCATTTTGCCATGAGCTCTGCTACGTTTAAACGTAAGTTAAAACAACACGGTGTCAGTTACTCTCAATTACAAGATGAGCAAAATAAACTTAAAGCGCTTTATTTACTGGGGGTGTGCCAGCAAGGTAATGAACGAGTGGCTAATCGGCTTGCATTTTATGATATTCCTAATTTTCGCCGTGCATTTAAACGTTGGACAGGTATTACGCCGAGTCAGTTAAAAGTATAATTAAAAACTGGCTGCTTGCTCAATAACAATGCCATGGCGCTTTGCTAGTCGCTGATGATCTCTGTCATAGCCTCCACCAATCACAGTGGCCACCGGGGTGTTATTTGCAAGACAACGCTTAAGCACTAAGTGGTCGCGCTTTTCTATTCCTTGCCAACTAATATCCAGTTTGCCTAAGCCATCCTCTTGCCAAATATCAACCCCAGCATCATACAAAACCAGATCTGGGTTAAGCTCGTTTAATAAAAATTGCAGCGTATCGTCAACAATACCTAAGTATTCAGCGTCTTGCATATTATTGGCTAAACCAATATCTAAATCGCTAGGGGACTTTCTAAACGGGAAGTTTTTCTCACAGTGTATTGAACAGGTAAACGCATAAGGTTGATGAGCCAGCATGGCTGCCGTGCCATCACCTTGGTGAACATCTAAATCAAAAATGAGTACGTTAGTCACTTCACGGTTTTGAATTAACGTTTGTGCGGTAAAAGCCAAATCGTTCACCATACAAAAACCCGAGCCAAAATCACTGTGGGCATGGTGAGTGCCACCCGCTAAATGGCACGCAAGACCACTTTTAAGCGCTAAACGCGCAGTTTGCAGTGTCCCTAATGGGGCGGTAAATGTGCGGTTCATTAGTGCTTGCGACCAGGGTAAGCCAATACGGCGCATGGCTTTTTCATCTAGGCGATTATGCCATAAATCGTGAATGTAGTTTTCACAATGTACTATTTCTAGCTCTTCTACACTACCATGTGGTGGTTCTGTGATATTACTGCCAGCAAGCCCAAGGGTTTTAACATGCTGGTATAGCTGCGCAAATTTACTCATTACAAAGCGATGCTTGGGATCAAAACTAAACGAGTAATTAGGATGATAAACTAAAGGTAGATTGGGATTTAGACTCATATCTGCGTCGTTTAATTATTTTTGGTTATGGTAATCAACTTCACGCAGTGCGTCTATTTATGTTTGGTAAATAAGCGTTTCAAGCTCACGGTGTAATAATGTTTCATCAGCAAGGTTTAGTTCAACCAAGCGCTTTAAATGCGTGATACTGTCTATATCAATACTATGGCATTTAAGGCCAACATGATTTTCTTCTATGTGACGAATAACCACCGGCATTTTTATTTCAATATCGCTTTGTGGCAAAGTAAAGCGCAGTACTGCCTCGTCATTTTTGTTCCCAGTAAATGCATCGCTTTTAGTAATAAGCGCACCATGTAAAGAAATATCTAATAGGGTACATGCATACTGGGAGCTAGCCGTTTCCAATTGCGCTGCTGTAGAGAACATAATACGAGAAAATTGCCGACGGTTTTGCATAATAATCTTATAAAGTTGTTATTTATAATAAGCATAGCTGGTAATGCTCAACACGCCAATTTGCTCAAAGATAAAAATAGCTCGCATAAAAAAGCCCCGCATAAAATGCAGGGCTTTTAACTTATTCACTGTGGCTGTTAGCCAATTTTTTTGTACTTAATACGCTTAGGCTGTGCAGCTTCTGCGCCAAGGGTCTTTTTGAGCCACTCTTCGTACTCAGTGTAGTTACCATCAAAGAAGTTAATTTGGCCTTCGTCACGGTAATCTAAAATGTGTGTAGCAATACGGTCAAGGAACCAACGGTCATGCGAGATACACATGACACAACCAGGGAATTCTAAAATAGCATTCTCAAGAGCACGTAATGTTTCAACGTCCAAGTCATTGGTTGGCTCATCCAGTAGCACTACGTTGCCGCCTGCTTTTAACAGCTTAGCTAGGTGTAAACGGTTGCGCTCACCACCAGATAAGTCTTTAACAAACTTTTGTTGATCGTTACCTTTAAAATTAAAACGGCTAACGTAAGCACGGCTTGGGAACTCAAAGTTACCAATTTTTAGTACATCTTGGCCATCAGAGATTTCTTGGAATACCGTTTTGCTTTCGTCCATGTTGCCACGGAACTGATCAACAGTTGCCAGTTCTACTGTTTCACCAATGCTGATATTACCGCTATCTGGCTGCTCTTCACCGCTTAGCATTTTGAATAGCGTTGATTTACCTGCGCCATTGGCACCAATAATACCCACAATAGCGCCTTTAGGCATGCTAAAGCTTAAATCATCAATTAAAACACGGTCGCCAAAGCTTTTACGTAAGTTGTTTACTTCTAATACTTGGTCACCTAAACGTGGGCCAGGTGGAATAAACAATTCGTTGGTTTCGTTACGTTTTTGGTAATCAGACTGCTGTAGTTCGCTAAACTGCGCCATACGTGCTTTTGACTTAGCTTGACGACCTTTAGGGTTTGAACGCACCCATTCAAGTTCTTGTGCAATTGATTTTTGACGTGCTTTTTCAGATTTTTGCTCTTGCTGTAAGCGGGCATCTTTTTGCTCAAGCCAAGACGAGTAGTTACCTTCCCACGGAATACCTTCACCACGGTCAAGCTCTAAAATCCAGCCAGCAACATTATCAAGGAAGTAACGGTCATGCGTTACTGCCACAACGGTGCCTTCGTAGTCATGTAAGAAGCGCTCTAACCAGGCAACCGACTCAGCATCTAAGTGGTTAGTTGGCTCATCGAGAATAAGCATATCTGGTTTTTCAAGTAACAAACGACAAATAGCAACACGACGGCGTTCACCACCTGAAAGGTGCTCAATTTTAGCGTCCCACTCAGGTAAACGAAGTGCATCGGCAGCACGCTCTAAAACGTTATCAATATTGTGGCCATCATGCGCTTGAATAATTGCTTCTAATTCGCCTTGCTCTTTTGCCAGTGCGTCAAAGTCAGCACCTTCCATTGCGTATTCGTTATACACTTCGTCAAGGCGGTTAAGGGCATGTTTTACTTCACCTACAGCTTCTTCAACAATTTCACGAACTGTTTTGCTTTCGTCCAAAACAGGCTCTTGCGGCAAGTAACCAATTTTAGTGCCTGGTTGAGGGCGAGCTTCACCTTCAAAATCTTCATCAACACCTGCCATAATGCGTAGTAATGATGATTTACCAGAACCATTTAGACCTAGCACACCAATTTTTGCACCAGGGAAAAAATGCAACGAAATATCTTTTAAGATAGTGCGTTTTGGTGGCACAACCTTAGATACTCGACTCATCGAGAATATAAACTTATCAGGTAAAACCATAGAAGAAGCCTTCAATAATAATAAAAATTTCAATGCTGTATTGTAGTGGCTCACAGGTGAAACAGTCAACGAATGGGGCTGTTTTAAAGTACATATTCAATTTGTACAAACCGAGTGAATAAATTTCATTTAGACATCTATACATCTAGAGGTTGATATTTTTCACATTCTGTTCATAATGAGAGCGTATTAATTCTCGGTTTTTATGAGCAGGAGCTTTAAGAATGCCAATTACAGTAGAAGACGAATTGCCAGCTATTGCACGTTTACGTCATGAAAACGTGTTTGTAATGCCAAAAACACGTGCAAAAACGCAAGAAATACGCCCTATGCGTTTGGCTATTCTTAATCTTATGCCTAATAAAGTAGAAACCGAAGTACAGTTTATTCGCTTGTTGGCTAATTCTCCGCTGCAAGTAAATGTAGAGCTACTGCGCCTTGACACGCATCGTAGCAGTAGCAACTCAGAGCAACACTTAGATACCTTTTATCGTTACTTTTCAGAAGTGAAAAACAATAATTACGATGCACTATTAATTACCGGTGCGCCTTTGGCACATTTAGAGTATGAAGAAGTGGCGTATTGGGAAGAATTCAAAGTGATTATTGATTGGGCCGAGCAGCATGTAACCTCTACCTTGTTTTCGTGCTGGGCTGCCCACGCGGCTTTATATCACCGTTATAATTTAAAGCGCGATTTAAAAGACAACAAACTCTGCGGGGTGTTTACCCATCAATGCTACTTTGCCCATGGTGCACTTACCCGCGGCTTTGACGATACCTTTTTAGTGCCGCACTCACGTTATGGCCACATAGATATAGATAAAATAAACGCTTGTGAAGAGCTGGTGGTATTAGCGGGCTCTGAACGAGTAGGGGCGTATTTACTTAAAAATAAATCGGGCAGCCAAGTGTTTATTACCGGCCACCCAGAATACGATGCCGACAGTTTAAAAGCCGAATATGAGCGCGATTTACAAAAAAGCCCCGATGCGCCAAAGCCCGAAAACTATTTTCCTGATGACGATGCCAGCAAGCAACCGTCTAAAACATGGCAAAGCCACGCGTTTTTACTGTTTTCAAACTGGTTAAATTATTACGTTTACCAAACCACACCCTATGATATTAACTTAGTTAGCCAAGACGTAAGGACTAACAACTATGCCGAATAATCCTCAAAACAATAAGCATCAAGAGCTGAGCGCTGCGCTCAAACAGCGCATTTTAATTTTAGATGGTGCAATGGGAACCATGATCCAAGCGCATAAGCTTGAAGAGCAAGATTACCGGGGGGAACGTTTTAAAGATTGGCACGTGCTTATTAAAGGTAATAACGATTTATTAAGCCTAACCAAGCCTGAAATTATTACTGACATACACCGCAGTTTTTTAGCCGCCGGTGCCGATATTATCGAAACTAACACCTTTAACTCGACCACTATTTCGATGGAAGATTACGACATGGCGAGTATAAGCCGTGAAGTTAATTTAGAGTCAGCTAAGTTAGCCCGTGCTGTATGTGATGAATTTAGCGCTAAAACCCCAGAAAAACCGCGCTATGTAGCAGGTGTTTTAGGGCCAACATCTAAAACCTGTTCGTTATCTCCGGATGTAAACGACCCGGGCTATCGTAATATCACCTTTGATAAGTTAGTGACTGCGTATGTGGAGTCGACCCTTGCGCTTATGGAGGGCGGTGTAGATATTATTTTAATCGAAACCATATTCGACACGCTTAATGCAAAAGCCGCCTCATTCGCGGTAGAAGAGGCGTTTGAACAAGCAGGGCGTAAATTACCAGTAATGATATCAGGCACTATTACCGACGCCTCAGGCCGCACGCTTTCAGGGCAAACCACCGAAGCATTTTATAACTCTATTCGCCATATTAAGCCGCTTTCAATTGGCTTAAATTGCGCCCTAGGGCCAGATTTATTACGCCAATACGTTGAAGAGCTATCACGCGTATGCGAAACCTTTGTCTCTGTTCATCCTAACGCGGGCTTACCCAATGAGTTTGGAGAATACGATTTAGAAGCAGGCGACATGGCAAAAGAGATCATAGATTGGGGTAAATCGGGCTTTATTAATATTGTTGGCGGTTGCTGCGGCACTACGCCTGCGCACATTCTTGCCTTTGCCAAAGGGCTTGAAGGCGCAGCACCACGAAAATTACCAGAGCTTGAAGTGCGCATGCGTTTATCAGGCCTAGAAGCCTGTAACTTAAATTAAGGAGCCGCCAATGACCCAACAAATTGCAGTATTTACCAATGTCGGCGAGCGTACTAACGTAACTGGCTCGGCCATGTTTAAACGTTTGATCATGGAAGAAGACTACGAGACCGCCCTGAATGTGGCCCGCGAACAAGTAGAAAATGGCGCACAGGTTATTGATATCAACATGGACGAAGCCATGCTGGACTCAAAAGCGGCCATGGTTAAGTTTTTAAACTTAATTGCCTCAGAGCCTGATATTTCTAAAGTACCTATAATGGTCGACTCCTCAAAGTGGGAAGTTATAGAAGCAGGCTTAAAGTGTATTCAAGGCAAGGCCATTGTTAACTCCATTTCACTTAAAGAGGGTGAAGAGCCGTTTATTCGCCAAGCTAAAATTATAAAACGCTTTGGCGCCGCCGCTGTTGTGATGGCGTTTGATACCGAAGGTCAAGCCGATACCGCCGATCGTAAGTTTGAAATTTGTGAGCGCAGCTACCGTATTTTGGTCGACGAAATTGGCTTCCCGCCAGAAGACATTATATTCGACCCCAACATATTTGCCGTTGCCACCGGTATAGAAGAGCACGACAACTACGCCGTAGAATTTATTGAAGGCACCCGCCGTATTAAGCAAAATTTACCGCACTGTAAAGTGTCGGGTGGGGTGTCAAACGTATCGTTCTCGTTTAGAGGTAATAACCCAGTACGTGAAGCGATTCACTCGGTGTTTTTATACCATGCTATAAAAGCGGGTATGGATATGGGCATAGTAAACGCAGGGCAGCTTGCGGTTTACGACGACATCCCCGATGAACTTCGCAAAGCCGTAGAAGATGTAATTCTTAATACCGACCCCGGTGCTGGCGAGCGCCTTGTTGAACTTGCGCCTAAATATTCAGGCATGGCACAAGCTGAGCGGGTAGAAGATTTAGAATGGCGCACTTGGTCGGTTGAAAAACGCCTAGAGCATGCTCTAGTAAAAGGCATAACCACCTTTATAGATGAAGATACAGAAGAGTGCCGCGCTGGCGCCGATAAACCTATTCATGTCATTGAAGGGCCACTTATGGATGGCATGAACGTGGTTGGGGATTTATTTGGTGCCGGTAAAATGTTTTTACCCCAAGTGGTTAAATCGGCTCGGGTAATGAAACGCGCGGTCGCCTACCTTGACCCATTCATTGAAGCCGAAAAAGAAGAGGGCGCGACCAACGGTAAAATTGTTATGGCTACCGTAAAAGGTGACGTGCACGATATAGGTAAAAACATTGTAGGCGTAGTACTGCAATGCAATAACTACGAAGTAATCGACCTTGGGGTAATGGTCCCAGCAGATAAAATACTGCAAACAGCAATTGACGAAAAAGCCGATATTATAGGCCTTTCGGGCTTAATTACCCCATCGCTTGATGAAATGGTACATGTTGCCAAAGAAATGAAGCGTCGTGGCTTTGAGCTGCCGCTAATGATTGGCGGGGCAACCACCTCAAAAGCGCATACCGCAGTAAAAATAGAGCCGCAGTACGACAAAGGCGTGGTGTATGTAAATAATGCCAGCCGCGCCGTGGGTGTGGTGTCTAATTTACTTTCTAAAGATCACAAAGCAGAATTTTTAGCTAAAACCACCGCCGAATACGACAAAGTACGCGAACAACAAGCACGCAAAAAGCCGCGCTCAAAACCAGTTACCATACAGCGCGCCCGCGATAATGCTGCAAAGCTCGATTGGGATAACTACACGCCACCCGTGCCTAAAAAGCTGGGCGTGACCGAGTTTAAAAATGTATCAATCGCGACTTTACGCAAATACATAGACTGGACGCCGTACTTTATGACCTGGTCAATCGCCGGTAAATATCCGCGCATATTGACCGACGAAGTAGTGGGCGAACAAGCACAAAGCTTGTTTAAAGATGCCAACGACATGCTCGATGAACTTGAAAAGTCAGGCAGTTTACAGCCATTAGGTGTTATTGGTTTATTCCCTGCAAACCGCGTGGGCGATGATATAGAAATTTACACCGACGAAACGCGAAAAGAGCTATTAACTACCTCATGTCATTTACGCCAGCAAACCGAAAAAACCGACTTTGCTAATTACTGTTTAGCCGATTACATTGCGCCAAAAGGCACGCCTGATTACTTTGGTGCGTTTGCGGTAACAGGTGGCTTAGAAGAAGACGACCTAGCCAATGCGTTCGACGCACAGCAAGACGATTACAATAAAATAATGGTAAAAGCGGTTGCCGACAGGCTTGCTGAAGCCTTTGCCGAATACTTGCACGAACAAGTGCGTAAAGAGTATTGGGGATATGCACCAGATGAAGACCTGCCTAACGATGAACTCATTCGCGAAAACTACCAAGGTATTCGCCCAGCACCGGGTTACCCAGCGTGCCCAGAGCACACCGAGAAAAAGAAAATTTGGCAGTTACTCGATACCGAAAAACGCATTGGCATGCAGCTCACCAGCTCATACGCCATGTGGCCAGGCGCTGCGGTTTCGGGCTGGTATTTCTCACACCCAGAGGCAAAATACTACGCCGTAGCCGCTGTGCAAAAAGATCAGGTGGAAGACTACGCCAAACGAACTAATATGACGCTCACAGAGGCTGAAAGGTGGCTATCGCCTAATTTGGGGTATGAGCCAGAGTAAAAGAGCAGCGGTCAAAAGTTGAAGCGGTCAGTTTTTAGCTGTCAGCTATCAGTAAAAGAAAAACGAGCCTAATTTGGCTCGTTTTTTAAATTACACATAAAAAATCTTTAAGGATTATTAGCGAGTAGCTCATCTACTTTTTTTATAACATCTTCTGGTGTTGGCTCAGTCGTTTGTTGTTTTAACTAATCTATTATTTCTGAGCTGACTCTGTAACCCTTTTCAATGCAGTAGTGTTGAGAGGTAACCCAAATATCTGCCCCCCTAGAGGTGCAATACGAATTACAAACAGTGTAGCCTTCACTTTTAATTTTACTTTTACTTTCAATAAAGTAGGTATAAGTAGGAACTGAAATCAATAGCAAAATCAGAGTAACCCCGCAGAGCTTATACCATTTAATTAGAAGCTCTGGTTTTATTTCAATATTTCTTACTTTTAAGAATATCAGTCGAGTAAGCATTGCAAATGCTGGCGTGCCTAAAATTAAACACGCACTAAAACTCTTCTCCTCAAAGATTAGCTGATGTTGATTCAAAGCTTCAAAAACGAGTGTCACCTCACTGTATGAGATCATAGGCAGAGTAATGGTGAGAACAAAGAAGAAAGTAAATAAAAAAATACCCTTTATATTTTTACTTAACGTTATTCTTTCGTGTTTTATTAAACTCCCTTTAATCATCATTTAAATAAGGTATACAAATAAATTACGGTTAAACTTTATATGGTTTTCGTCATGTGCATTATAAGCAACTCTTAGACTAGCTATAATTTTTTAGTTATCCTATTAGTATAAATTAAACACATAGCTGTTCCTTCAACAAGAGCGCCTACAAGAATAAATAAACTAGACTCCACTTTAAATCTTTCACTGTGAAAAACGAAATAGCAGGCTTTGTTTAGGCTAAAAAAAGTAAGGTGTCTTATGTCAATTTTAAAAAAGCATAAAGCAGGTTTAGTTTATATAAAAATATTATCATCGTATCAATTTTTAATGGAATTGGTTGTGCAATTAGCTTTTTTAAAAGGATTGACATGAATAAAAAAACTTCAAACTTAGTCGTTATATTTTTATCTGCATTCATTACATCGTTTGTTAGCCGCTATTTAACTGATTCAATAATAAACCTAAAAGATCTACCTTTTTATATGGAGTTTTTACTTTTCCTAGCTATTTATTTGGTAATTTATTTCCCACTAAATTGTGTATTCGAAAAATTCGTTGTTAAGTCAACATCTGATAGTTAGCAAAACAGTAAGGCAGAATGAGTCAGAGGGTTCGCTATACAAGGCTTTACAGGTATCTTTGCTTATTGTTTTGTCGCATATCTGTGTAGTAATCGGCTTGCTCTTAACCACTTTTAAACAAGGCAATTTTATGAAAACGATTGGCATGCTCGGAGGTATGAGTTGGGAGTCAACAGCCAGCTATTACAAAGCGTTAAACCACGGTGTTAAAAATGCGTTAGGTGGGTTGCATAGTGCTAAAATTTGTATGGTGAGCGTCGATTTTGCGGAAATTGAAACGCTGCAGCATCAGGGCGATTGGCAACAAACAGCCACTATACTCACCGATGCGGCTAAATCTGTAGAGGCTGGTGGTGCCGACTTTTTACTTATTTGTACCAACACTATGCATAAAGTGGCCGATGAGATTGCCAGTAATATTACAATTCCTATTTTACATATTGCTGATGCCACCGCAGAGCAATTAAAGCACTATGGCATTACGCGAGTAGGGTTATTGGGCACGCAATTTACAATGGAGCAAAACTTTTACAAAGAGCGTTTAACCGATAAGCATAACATTGAGGTATTAATACCTGAACCTAATGAGCGAAAGCGAGTGTACGAGGTTATTTATTCGCAGTTATGCCCAAGGGCTTATTGATGATGATTCGCGAGCCGATTATGTGCGTATTATAGAGCGATTATTTGCACAAGGCGCACAGGCCATCATTTTAGGCAGTACTGAAATCGCCTTGTTGGTAAAGTCACAACATACGCAGGTTCCGCTTTACGATACCACCAAAATACATGCCGAGGCAGCAGTAAAACTAGCGCTGGCCAAATAAATAAGATTGAGCTTAATTCTGTAAATAATCACTTCGTTATGCTTGCATACACTGATGCTAATAGTTAAGGAATCTGGGGGTAGAGGTGAAAAAGCTTACTATTTATTTGTTACTTTTATTATCTGTTGGATATTCTTCAGTTGCTTTGTATTCGCTTATTAATAGTGATATTGAAGATGTTATTATTTGCAGCACTAATGAGAATACTCACTATATACCAAGTGACGCTTGCGAATATTACTTGCTTAATTATAGAGCAGATAAGGGTGATATCGAATCACTTGAATCAGGCGCTGGTCTAGCATTTTTATTTGAAATTAAAGATATAGATAAGCGCGATGCTTATATCGAATACTTTATTTCTAAAGGAATCAAAGTAAATACGTTAAGTCACATAGATGGTTTATCACCTCTACACTCGGCTATTTTGCTTAATGACTTTGGTTTAGTGCAACTTTTAATGGATAAAGGCGCGAGTATTACCATTAAAGAAAAATCACATGGGCTTACACCTTTAGAGTTTATTCATAAACTGAGTGAAAAAAATGCTCAGATAGATAGGCAGCTGATATCTGAACTTTTGACGTCGATTTCAAATAATAAACAGGCTGGTTAATTCAAAAATTACCGAATATGTTAAATCTAGTGATTCTATTATTAACCAACAAAAAAACCGCCAAATGGCGGAAAGCTTAAATCAAAGACATCAAGGACTGTGCTTGCGTTAAAATGTGTACACGATTTTAGTAGGTTGTGTACACTTTTTCAACTAGACAAGCACTACTAACTCAGCAATACTTCTTATAAGGAATAAATCAGCCAGTAAGAAAAATGGAGACTTTGCAAAATGTTATTTGGACTTATTAATGATATAAAGGCGTCAATACGAAGGAAAGAGCTTGATAGGGAGTTAGAAAGAAGCACAAACAAGATTTTTTCTGATCTTCAGTTGGATTCTTTAAGCCGGTTATTTGACGGTGTTAACTCGAAAAAAACAAAAGAAATATTGACTGCTTTTAATCAACTTTACAAAAAAGAATGTACGGGCGAAAGGATTATTTTTATTGGTAGCGAGTCATATACTTTAATCTTTGTGAAAGGAGCCTTAACCAAGATAAGAAAAGTGGAAGATAAATTTGGAAGAGATTAGCATGTAACTTATACAAGATATTTTTTGTACTTTAAAATATTGGATCTGGGTGCTAATGGTCTTAAACGCGTAGATACTCAGCCTGAAAATATATGACGGAAAATATAGAAATACCTAATATTTATCATATACTTAATGTTTTTAATAAACGTTTTACTTGTGTTGGTTGCCATTTTTTTCCGTCAATTTGTAAATTAGTCATAGCTTTTGCTAGTGATGTATTTGATTGATTGGATTTGATTAGCTCTAAAACCATTGGGCGCAGCTTCTCAGCTCTTTGCTTAGCAGCTTCTTTCTTAGCTGCAATTGCTTTATCGTGACCAGCTCTAACACCCCCAAGCTTCACGCCACGGGATTTTGCTTCTGCTAGTGCAGCTTTTGTACGCTTACTTATAAAATCTCTCTCTTGCTCGGCTAGGGCTGCATAAATGTGTAATTGAAACTTATCAGCGTTTGGCATCATTGCGACTTTAACGTCTACCTCTTCAATTACTCTTGAGAACACGCTTACTTTCCTAGATAAGCGGTCAACTTTTGCAACTAAGAGCGTTGCACCATTATTTTTACAGGCTGCAATGGCATCTTGAAAGTGTGGGCATTCTTCTATATCAGAGCCACTATGTATACTTGTATGGGTACTTACAACTTTATAAGGCTGCTCTGAATAAGTGTTGAGATAAATAGATACATCACGCTGTTGGGCTTCAAGACCTAAACCACTGTTGCCTTGCTTCTTTGTTGAGACACGATAAAACACAACATACTTTTTCATAATTAATCACCCAATGTTTTAGATGCGATATATCATATACCAAGGGGTTACATACTGCAACGTTCGTTGGTTGTGTAATGTGTGCTTGCGTAAATAATAGGTATATCAAGGATTTAACGATATTTGTGTGTATTCAAATAAGGTTAGTATATAGTTAATTAAGTGGTTGGATAGGCTGCTAGTGGCGTGAATACTGGCTTTCAGGGGAATTATATATTAATTTTTTATATTTTCTCTGTAGCTATGTGATCGTACTTCCAGTTCGTTTAACAAAAAAGCTTATTTTATTTGAGTCCTTCCAAATTTATATGGTTTTGTACCTTTTCGAATTTTGCATATGTAGCTGATCCAGTAAAAGGAGGCCTTTAATTGAGTATGATTTCCTCTACTTAAAACCCTGTGATATTTGTAATTATTGTCTGGAATGGTACAAGTGTAAACATAACCACTGTTATAAGATTCGGAGGTAACCTCTTTAAGCTCTATGTCTGGTATATATTGCCTTAAAGTTTTATCCCAAGCTGAAGAGATAACACCACTTATACCCGTAGCTCGATTTTTCTTTTCACTTACAAATGTATGAAGGTGAACGTGCCAGCCCTTTTTATCTTCCCTTTCAACACACCAAGCATAAAAGAGTTTTCCTCTATCTTTGTTATCCCATAATCTTCCGTTTTCAAGCAGCTTGAAGAAATATTTCGTTAACTTCTCAAAATCTTTCTCTGTGTAATATTCAGATACCGATTTAGGAATTTTTAATACTCTATGTTGATGCAGGAGTTTAGCGTATGTGTTACTGGCTGAATCCATTAGCTTATAGCAAGATTCTAAGCGATTAACTAGGAGGTTTTGTTCTTTGTTATTAACAGGCAATTCTTTATATTCAAGTTTCTTAAATAACCTTCTGTTTGTCTCGGGCATAGTAATTATCCTTTTAATTTATTTTATAAGTATAGCGATAAAGATATATACCTTTTAAAAAAGGTTATAAGGTTTTTCTTATATAGTTGAACACTCAAAAAGGCCTGTAATGGTGGTTGTTCGGTGCATTCTTAGTGTTGCTAACAATAAACTTTCTGATATAAAAAGCTAAGGGGAAGTTTTGACATAAACCTTTATCAGAAATTAATCTCAATAGGATAATTTAGGCTAACCATTTGGGTAATTCTAATTTCATCAAAACCAAGTTTCTCTAGTGTCAATGCAAAATTGTAGCAGGGTGGGTTAGTTGTCATGAAAGAATATCCCAATCTTTCCAAAAGTTTTTTTACGTTAATCTTTTTATCCGTCATGTAATTTCCTTAATAAATAAAAAATAAGCTCTCTAAAATGAGGGCTGAGAGTTTTTTATATGTTTTTAGTGTGATTGTATTGCTGAGGTACTAAAGTGGCTGAGATGGCGTGCTAGGGAGGTTAATCTAGCAAACTAAGTAATGATTGTTTGAGCTTTTGCTCGTTATCTGCTTTTTTATCTTCTTCTTTATCTGCTTGTTGTTGTTCGTACTCACTTAATAAGTCGTCAATAAACGATTCTTTTACCTCATCAAGCTCATTCTGATACTGAGTTTTTACTTCCCTCTCAAGAAGTTCCAATTCTTTGTCCTGAAGCGAAAGCGGTTTATTTAGAAAGACTTTATAGCTGCCATTTGCTGCAATTGTCCGCTTGTAATCAATTGTATAATCCGCCCATTTTGATTGGTGTAATTGTTCTAACACTTTGGTAAAAGTAGGGGCAAACAAAACAATTTGAGAAAAATCCTTATCATTACCCAAAGGTGGGAGTGCTTTAGTATATTGGGCTGTAGCGTTGGATAACCTCTTAGCTAATTCATCATTATCTATTAGCCATCTTTGTTTATGCTGTTCTAAAACCTTTTGAAGTTGGGCAGGTAATTTCTTGCTCATTATTCACCACCTCCAACAATTTGGCTTACAACCTTGCTTAGTGGTATGCCCTCGTTCAACATGTTTAATGCTTTAAGGTATTTAGAGCGCTCAACAGTGTCTACTTGAACGCCTAGATCTCTAAGAATATCCTTCAAGCTTGTGTGTTGTTTAATCAGCTCAGAACAAAGCAGTTCGCCTGTTTGAATGTTATAAACGCTTTTAGTAGTGGTTACTATTTCGAATGTTGTCATGTGTGTATACCTCTTGATTATAAAAAGAAAAAAAGCACAGAGCTCCGCTAAAGACTGATGAAAGAAATGTAGGAGTTGTGCTTTAAGTTTTGGAAAGTGGGGGGTGGTTTAACACTAGTGAATGTATTGGTGTTTATACAACTATTATACACCAGTATGAATAATTATGCAACTATTGTGCATATTTGATGGGTGTTTATTCACTTGTATCTATGGGTTTATTAATTGTGGTAATCGATACGATTAATTTTTTCTTGATACAGTTGTATATCAGGGTCAGTATAATTCCTCGTTGCCGTATTATTTCTGCTGTGACCAACTAGGTGGTAAACATGTTCATTATTTAACTCATCATTCATCATATTTATAACTGAATGTCTGAAGCTATACATTACGATTTTACGATTCCAGAGATCGTATGTAGGAATATTGAACTCAGCTCTAAAGAAGTTGAAGTGTTCTGTTAACTTGTTGCTTTCAAAATTGAAAAGCGCTTCATCAACTTTATCTTTAACAAAATCCATAAAACCTAAACTTATCAATTTTGTATGAATAGGTACTCGTCTTTGTGCATTTACTGTTTTGCCACTTCTAATATAAAAACACTCAATACCTGTTTCTGGATCGGTAATGATGTCATCATAGTGAAGACTCGTAACTTCCTCATTCCTCATTCCGTGGTACGCCATTATCAACACAGCCCAGCTATATCTTTGACTGAGGTTTCCCGAGCAATAATCAATTATTAATCTTGCTATATCGGCTGGCATTTTAGCTCGAGCACATAGGCGATTTTTTGGGATAGCTAGTGCTAACTCATATTCACTTAATGGGTTTGTATGAATGTGGTTTTTGTATTTAAGGTATTGAAATATATATTTTAACGTACTTCTCCAATCAGATAATGTAGACGTTGTTAATAGTTCAGGCACTGCAAACTCATTTAACTGTGATTGATCTGCATCGCGTAAAAAGTTCCACAAGGCTTCTTGTTTCTTGGCTTTCTTAGTTGCATTATCAGGAAACTCATCATTTTCATCAAAACCATATCGCTCGGGTCTTAGCTTACCTCTTGTTGGTAATTTACAAATAATGTTCCATATGTCTTCAATATCTTCATGAGTAACAGTATCTAATGACTGTCCATTAAACGCTGTAGTGAGCATTTGAAAAGCGGGGTTAAGATTCGCTTTAAATTTATTAAAGTTTTTAATATCTTGTCTTGTTTTTCTTAGATAATTCCAAAAGTCTTCTTCAATATCAGTTAGGTATATTTTTTTTACTGGTATAGGTTGCTGCTGATTTTCAGTAACTAATCTCGTATTTACTTCAGCTGGTAGAAAATCTTGGAAGTGCTCTTTAAGAGAGTTAAGCTCTGAATTAGCTAATGTTATATTGTTGTTATCATTTGCTATGGATATCTTATTAGCGTAATTGTCAATAATAGACCCTAGATAACTATACCGTTCGCTTTCTACTGAAGGGTATTCAAAGTAATACATATAATCGTGTTCTGTGTCTAATTCATACTTACCAGTTGCGGGGTCAGGGGCTGATAGAGCAAGCCTCAAATAATCAAATTTATAAGTTATTTTTTCGGATAACCATTGTGAATATGTTAGGTACTCAGGGCGGGGTTCTGGGACAGAAATAGGTAAGTTATCATAATCATATTGGTGGTTTCTTTGGCTGTCTGTTTCTTTGTACCACTGATTAAAATAACTTTTTGCTGTAGTAGATAATGGCTCCGTTATTGCTTTACCAACTCTAACAACATCGTTTAAACGATTAGAGAGCAGCTTATCTATGAATTGGTCAATATCCTCTTTGCTCACGGGCTTCCCTAAATAATTTGCTTTTCTAATGAAACACATTATCTCAGAAACGTAAGCTCTACAAGAACTTGGGCTATCTGTTTTGAGTGATTTACGATAAATCTTGTCTGATAAACGATAATTAAAGCTGTAAGTTTCATTTCGTTTTATTGTGTGAGCTATTGTGGTCATAATTATGTGTACAAGGTTTGGCACAATAGGAGTGTACTTTGATAAATTGCTGATTATAATGTATTTATTTGAACATAAAAAACCGCCAAATGGCGGTTTTTTATTAGCAAGTAAAGCTGTTAACACGCTTATATTAATGACCTTTCTCAAAGTCATTTACTTCGCGCTCGGCTTCCTCTTTCGACTTACCGTATTTTTGCTGAATTTTACCAACAAGCTCGGTACGGCTACCTTCAATTTTATCTAAATCATCGTTGGTAAGATCGCCCCATTTTTGCTGCGCTTTACCTTTAAGTTCTTTCCAATTTCCTTCGATACGATCGCTATTCATAATTAGCTCCTTATTAAGAGTGATGATTTTTCATTTTAAAAGCGTTACTAATAAAATGATTTTTAACGTTCACTTATAAAGTTGCAAAGCCTATACCAGAAAATAAAACTTTTAATTTTATTTATATATCAACTGTTTATGGTTTTTTGATGCGTAAAGTTTTTTAGCTGGTGGCGAGCTTTATAAAAATTCTGCAGGGTGGCTTGTAATTATTTCAGGGACTGTCACTTCAGGGGGGGTTACTTCAAGGGGGATTATTGCAGGGACACTGTGCTGGCTTTTATTAGTATAAAAAAAGCGAGCTATTAAAGCTCGCTTTGCTGTTTAATAAAGGAATTAATGTCTAAAGCTAGGCATTAGCGCAGGAATGCCTGGCAGCATGCCTACCAGTGCCATTACACCGGTTAATAGTACAAACATTATAAGTGGGATGACCCAGCGACTCATTCGCGATAAATCAGCACTTCTTTCTTTACAGCCAATAAGGCCCAAGTTATCAAGTAGCATAGTTAGTGACCAACCAAATGCAGGGTTTACTAGGCTTGATGCAAACACCACAATGGCGGCTGATTGGGTGGTTTTACCTTCACGGGTCATTTCCATACCCGCTTCAAGTAGTGGAATAAACACCCCTACAATTAAGGCAACACATAATACTGGCTGCCAAATAGCTAAGTCCATTGGGTAACCCCAAACACCCGCGATAATACAAAATAACGCAGTTAAAATTGCGCCTGCAGGAATAGGGCGTTTTGCAATAGCAGCAGGAACAATGTAAGTGCCCCAAGATGACGCAAAGTTAGCACCGCCTAATAGCGAGCCAAAGGTTTGTCTTGTTGATGCGCTAAGCATGGTATCGTCGATATTCATTTGTACTTTTTCAGTACGCTCTGGGTAACTAATTTTTTGAAATACTTGATGGCCTAAAAAGTCAGGCGACCACATAGCAACCGCTAAAACTGCAAAAGGAAGTACAACCACAAAGCTTTCTGCTGTTGGTAAGCCAAGCATCCAGCCGGTGTTTTCGCCCCACCAGTACATAGGGTTCATGTTTGGTAAGCCCGGTGCAGTATGAAACTCAAACGGTGCGCCCAATGCAAAAGCAGTAAAACCACCAATTAAACAGCTCAGTGGCACGGCTAACCAGCGTTTTTTGTAATGCTCCAATAAAGCATAAAGTAAAATTGTGGCTAAGATTACGATAAAGGCAATATGGGTCATTTGAATTTCTTCAGCCCATGCAAATAGTTTTTTAACCTGAGAAATGGTACCCACAAAGCCTAAATAGAGAAGCAAGCCACCACATACCCCTTTACTGGTGAGCTTGGCCATGAGACTGCCGCCTTTACTGAATGCTAATATCAATCCAAAGGCACCTATGAGCAAGCCAAAGGCCATAGGGTGTCCGCCTGCGGCAACCACAATAGGAATTAATGGAATGAGTGGGCCATGAGTACCCGCTAAGTTAGCGGTCGGTAAAATAAAGCCAGAAAATAGTAAAATAAATAACGAAACAATTAAAAGTTCGTAGCGTACGTTTTCAAGTACAAAGCCATCACTCAACCCCAAAGGGCCTGCAAAAGTGGCAGCAATGGCTGCAACCATCACAACTTTACCTATAGTTGCGGCCATCGCTGGAATGGTGTCTTCAAATTCAAAGCGATAATCTCTAAACGGTAAATTTGGACGCCAGCGTTTTGGCTGCATAATTTGCAGTTCGTGCTCTAGATAAGCGTCGCGGCTTTCAAACTCAGAGCTGGGTTTATGAAGATTTTCATAGCTATCGGACACGGTTTGAGTATCCGCTCCTGGTATAGCATCAGATGAATTATCATCTAGCGGCTTGGTGGTCATGACTTCTCCTGCAACTTAGTTGCTAACTCAAAATAAAAATACAGCTTTTACAAAGCAAATGAACGTTGAGTGCGCAGGGTAAAACAGCTTGCTACAGATTGTAATTAGGCAAAAGGTCGTGCATAGCCCAGTTTAACGCTTTGTAAGTGTTAACAAAAATAGCAAAGGGATGTGTTGTAACTGGCTTGTTAAATTTAAAAGATCTTTAAATTCAATGGTTTATGTTTTTGTTTTTACAGTGTGATCTTGCCATGTAAAATAGCAGAAAGGTCATAAAATCAGCAGATTCAGCAGCAATCATTCTTTAGTCTAATAAAGGTGGCGTTAGCCGCTATTTGCTTATTATAAATACAATTAGCCGCAAAGTTGCACAAAAGCTAACAATACTAAGCTTTAACGGAACGACTATTTTTGGACTCAAGATAGGGTTTTGAAAGGTAATAATAGGAGTAAAGTAAAAATATGGCGCAAAGTGACTAAACGAGAAATGCCTTTATGTAACGTATTTATAAAGGCATTTCTGGGTACGCTTGTTTGTTTTCACCGCCAGTTAAACGCTGTAACAACCGACGTTGGCTTGACAGTAATTGCCCTGAGCGTTCATTCATTATTTTGCAGGTTTTAGTTTTTAGCTCAAGCTGGTGTAATAATTTTGTAGTGAGCGAGTTTATATCAGCAGGCAGCAACGCGGTTAATTGTGCTAAGCCTTCTTTGCCACCTTGCAGGCCTAAACTCACCAAAAAGCCATCGCGCTGGTTATGTGATTCATTTAAGCTTTCTAAAAAGCCAAGCATTTTTTTATTGTGTGTTTCTAGCTGAGATTACGTTGGCTTAGCAATTCGTATTGCGTTTCAAGTAATTCAATTAACGCGTCTAGCTTAATAATGTCTTGTTGCAGACTTACAATATACTCTTTTACAGTTTTCATTTTTTATGAAGTTCAACCATAGCGTTAACGGTTTCATCAATACTAATTTTAAATTCACCACTGGCAATTTCAGCCTCGGTTGACGTGTTAGGGAGCACCGAGTCAAACCGAGCGCTATGAGCCAAATAACCCAATAGCTAACAACGATGGTTATGTATTTTACTCCAACGTAAATGCACTTGAAGAAATGGCCGACATGATGTCTGCAAGTCGCAGTTATCAAACATCTGTTGAAGTTATGGGGCGTGTAAATAGCATGCAGCAAAGCATTCTTAAGTTAGGACAATAATTTTATGCAAGTTAATTCAGCCGTTCCAAGCGCAGCCGACGGGGCAAAAAACACTACGAATATTGCCGGTAATAGCTCAGCAGATGAAATGTCGACCATGTTTTTAGAGTTACTTGTTGCGCAAATTAGTAATCAAAATCCATTACAACCTATGGACGGCACTCAATATGTGAGCCAGCTTGCGGAGTTTTCTAATGTTGAGTCGTTACAAAGCATTCGCCAAAACACCGCCGATGGTTTGGATTATGTGAGCAGCTTAGCGGTGCTTGAAGCCACTAATATGGTTGGCCAAACGGTTGATGTACAAGCAAGCAGTATTGCTCTTGAACAAGATGGCAGTGTCTCTGGCATGGTTAATTTAGGGGAAGCGGCAGACTCTGTCACTGTGCAACTTTATAACCAAGATGGTGAATTAGTTGAAGAAAAACAACTGCCTTATTCTGGAGTCGGTTCATTGCGTTTTGAATTTGAAAACCAAGAAGCCGGTGCGTATGCAGTGAGAGCGTATGCCACTACTGAAGAGGTACCAAAGCAGCTTGATACTTGGCTAAGTGGTGAGGTTGAGCGTGTTTCTGTAGGTAAATCGTTAGAAGATATTTTATTACAAGTCGATGGTTTGGGTAATTTTGGTATCACTGAAATTAATCAAGTGGCATAAATAAGAGGAATAAATAATATGTCTATGTTCAATATAGGATTAAGTGGTCTTAAAAGTACCCAAACAGGATTAGAAGTAACCAGTAATAATATTGCTAACTCGGGTACTGCTGGTTATAAAAATAACACCGCAGAATTTGCCGCAGTGTATAACGGCAGTCAACGCGGCGGCGTTAAAGTTGCCAATGTTAAAGAAGATTTTGTCACCGGTGGTGAAATTGTGCGCACCGGTAATGCGCTAGATATTGCTATTGATGGCCAAGGTTTTTTTGCCATATCAGAAAACGGCCGCACGGCTTACACCCAAGCAGGCCAGTTTCAGTTAGATAACGACTTAATATGAATCGTTATAACGGTAATAAGAGTCAAATTATCGAACTAATGAAAAAACATAACACTAACGTGGCTGATGAAATACAAGAAAAAATGTACGATTTTGACAGCTTAATTAAGCAAACAGACGAGACATTAACCTTGTTGCTTAATGACATTCCTGATGAGTTATGGACGATGTCATTAAAGGGTGTGAACAGTGAGTTTTTAGCGAGTGTTTTAGGTGCACTACCTAAACGTTTAGCGCAAGTGTACCAACAACAAATTGACGGCTTAAGTGCACAACCATTGAGCAAAGTGATTGCCGCCAGAAAAGAAATTATGTCGATTGTCAGAGACATGAGCAAACAAGGTGATATTGAATATCGCTTATTTGAAGAAGAGACTGCAGGCTAACTATGAGTCAAGCATTTAGGTTTCCCACTTTAAATAAAAATGAGCAACATCAAACGCTGCAAGAGCGTTTAGATGCTGCTCAGCGTGTTGGTTTACAGCAGGGCTATGAAGAAGGGCTCACGCAAGGGGCAGCCGATAAGCAAAGTGAGTTAGAGCAGCAAATGGAGCAACAAATAGAGCTACGGGTTGCTGAACGTCTTGAAGCGCAAAAAACACAGCTTATTGAACGTTTTAACACTTTATTCGACAAAGCGAATAACGAACTACTTAACTTTAATGATGAGTTTAAACAAGATCTTGCCTTGATGATAAGCAAGTTAGCAGAGCATGTTATTGACTGCGAGCTAAAAGTACGCCCCGAAATACGCTCGCAGCTGATTGAAAAAGCCATTACCTTGCTTAGCAATCGCGATGTAGTAACAAAAGTTATGATCTCAGGGGCTGATCGCCACTGCTTTAATGATGCACGTTTAGCTGAATTTTCGGTGCCGGTTTACTTTGATGAGGCTCTGATCAGTGGAGACGTTGAACTGGTGGCAGAGCAACAAACACATCGATTTTCTTTTTCAGAGCGCCTACAAAGCTTACTGGATGAAGTGATACCTGAAATACTCAAAGCGCAGCCGCATGACTAACCCCTTACACACTAGTTTAAAATCTGCGCTGAAAGCGATAACCTCGCCTGAATTAGTTAAAAGTTATGGCCGCTTAACGCGAGTAAATGGTTTAACGCTTACCGCTACCGGTGGGCAATTTGCTATGGGTGAAAAATACCAAGTAGAAAGTGTTGATGGTCACTGGTATGACGCTGAAGTCGTAGGCTTTAATCAAGATGAAGCCTATTTAATGCCCCTGAAAAAAATACAAAATTTATATTCAGGTGGACGCGTTAGGCCAGTTATAAAAAACAACCATGTGGCTATTTCTGAAAAGTTATTAGGGCGTGTGCTTGATGCGCAAATGCAACCCATTGATAACTTAGGCCCACTTGAACAAGACAGCACAAAAAGCGCCAGTAAATTGGGTAACGATTATTCTTTAACACCGCTGGAGCGCAAAGGCGTTATCGAGCCGCTAGATGTGGGTATTCGCGCTATTAATAGCCTATTTAGTGTAGGTAAAGGCCAGCGGTTAGGGTTATTTGCAGGTTCGGGTGTGGGTAAAAGTAAATTACTTGGCATGATGACCCGTTTTACCTCGGCCGATGTAGTTATTGTAAGCCTAGTCGGTGAGCGTGGTTGGGAAGTAAAAGATTTTATTGAGCAAAGCTTAGGTAAAAAAGGCTTAAAAAAAGCCATTGTAATAGCATCCCCAGCAGACGATTCTCCCTTATTGCGTATTAAAGCCGCCGAGCTTAGCCATAAATTGGCGGCTTATTTTAGAGATAAAAATTCAAATGTATCGCTGTTGATGGACTCATTAACCCGCTATGCGCAAGCACAGCGAGAAATTGGCTTATCGGTAGGTGAGCTGCCCGCATCTAAAGGGTACCCGCCATCGGTATTTAGTAAATTAACCCAGTTGGTTGAAAGCTCCGGTAATAGTGAAAAAAGTAAAGGCAGCATGACCGCCATTTATACGGTATTGGCTGAAGGCGACGATCAACAAGATCCAATAGCCGATAACGCCCGAGCAATTCTTGATGGCCATATAGTATTGGATCGCACCTTAGCAGAAAGGGGTCATTATCCGGCCATTAATATTGGTTCATCGATTAGTCGAGTGATGCCAAATATAGTAAGTGATGAGCAGCTAAGTTTTTGTTATAAATTGAAAAAACTTTATAGCCGCTACATGCAAGTGCATGAGCTTATTCCTTTAGGGGCGTATCAGGCAGGTAAAGATCCTGAACTCGACAGTGCGGTAAATTTGTATCCAAAAATCGAATCATTTTTATGCCAAGGATTGAACGAACAAGTGGATTTCTCACAGTCAGTGAATCAGTTAAATGCAGTGATGGGTGAACTGAATGATTAATAAATTTTTAGGATTACAACAACAAAAATTAGATAAAATGCTGGCCGAGCAAACTCAATTACAACAAAGAAGTAACTTAGAGCAGCAACGACTATCGCAGCTACAACAGCACATAAACAGTATGGATAAAAACCAGCAAATGAGCTCGGCGCTAAGCTTACAAAATTTATCAGGGATGAAACGCATTTTGTCTGGTTTGTCAGCGCAGCAACAAGCGCGGATTCATGATTCACAGCAAGATGAATTACGTCAACAGCAAGCTTGTTCTAAGCAAATGAGCTTTACCAAAGGCATAGAAGGGATAGTAAGCAACAGGCACCGTGCTTTTCAAAGCCAAGCGCAGCAACAAGAAGCTAAAGTTTTAGATGAAATGATAAGCCAAGCACATAGTCGTACCCTACATAAATAACTGCTAATTTTTGCTACAATGGCGACAAAGTATTTTAGGGTAAATAGCGTGCTGCCGGTTCAAGAAATATATAACTCACTCATTGATGCATTAAAAGCCAACCCAATCACCTTACTGCAAGCGCCGCCTGGTGCAGGTAAATCAACGTGGTTGCCATTACAGCTTATGCGCGATGGGCATTATAAACACATAGTGATGTTGGAGCCTCGGCGCTTAGCTGCACGTAATATTGCCAATTATTTAGCGCATTGCCAAAACGAAACGCTGGGGCAAAGTGTCGGTTTACGGGTGCGAGGTGAGAGTAAAGTAAGCGTACACACGCGCCTTGAAATAGTCACCGAAGGCATGCTGACACGCATGTTACAAAATGACCCTGAACTCAGTGATGTTGATTTACTGATTTTTGATGAGTTTCATGAGCGCTCTATCGCAGCAGATACCGCGCTGGCTTTTGCTTTAGAATCGCAAGCGGCGCTACGTGAAGATTTAACCATTATGCTGATGTCGGCCACCCTTGATAGCGAACGCTACACTGGGTTTTTTAATTGCCCAGTGATTCAGTCAAGCGGGCGAAGTTACCCGATTGACGAAATATATTGCCCAATAAAAGATGAAAGCCGCTGGCTTGATGCCATCCCCGCTATTATAAAACAAGCACTCAATGAGCAAACCGGCAGTGCGCTGGTATTTTTACCCGGCCAGCGTGAAATACTGCGAGTGCAGCAAGCGCTGAGCGACTTGCCCAGTAATTGTATTGTTGCCACATTATTTGGCGAACAAGATAAAGCTAATCAACAAGCTGCAATTTCACCTGCGCCTCAAGGGATGCGAAAAGTAGTATTAACGACCAATGTTGCCGAAACAAGTTTAACCATTGAAGGTATTAGAATTGTTGTTGATAGCGGCAAGCGCCGTGCAGCCAGCTTTAATTTAAAAACTGGTGTGACTGAGCTTACTACGCAAAGTATATCGCGTTCATCGGCAGTACAACGCGCAGGGCGTGCAGGAAGAATAGAGCCAGGGGTTGTGTACCGGTTAGGTTCAAAACAAACTTTTGAGAGACGAAACAGCCACGATAACCCTGATATTCTTACCTCAGATATTAGCCAACTGATGCTTGAGGCAAAGCAGTGGGGCGCAAGCATTAGTGAACTCACCTTACTTGACCCGCCGAGTGAGCAACAATGCAGCCAAGCTACTAATTTATTATCTATGCTTGAAGCCATAGATAGTAACGGTAAGCTCACCACGCTGGGCAGTAAAATGTTGGGCTTTGGTGCCGATATTCGCTTAGCGCATATGTTATTAAAAGCGCAAATGTTAGAGCCACGGTTAAGTGGGGTTTATCGCTTAGCTATTTATTTAGTGGCCTTACTAGAAAGCCGAGTTAACACTGCCAATGAGCTCAACCTAGCACTGCATAGTCAACAACAACGACCACATCCGGTGTTTAAGCAGCAATTAAATTATTGGTTAAAACGCTTAAAATTTACCGATAGCCGCACAGATTTAAACACTGAACATTTAAGCTTATTAGTGTCGCTTGCCTACCCAGATCGCATCGCTAAAAAACGTGGCAATGGCTACTTATTAGCAAATGGGGCAGGGGCTGAGCTAAACCCTGACTACTGGCATAATGACGAATATATAGCTATTGCCAGTATGGGCGGGCATAAAGGCGGGCGAGTTTTTGCAGCCACGGCGCTAAATCCATTAGCGCTTAAAGAGTATTTACCGCATTTATTCACTGAGTTGACCCGCTGCGAGTTTGATGAAAAAGCCGCTCGGTTTATTCATCAAGATGAAGTAAAACTTGGGGAAATTACCCTTAGTAGCCAACCAAGTAAACATAAGCTTGATAAAACAGAACGGGCCAAGGCATGGCTTAGTTTGTTTGCCAAACAGGGCTTTTCACTGTTTAACGAGCAAAAAGAAAGTGAGCAACTACTTATTAGAATGTGCCTAGCTAGCAAATTGATGCCAGAACAGTTTCCTATTATTAGTCAGCAGCAGCTCATTGAAACAGCAGGTGATTGGTTAGGGGTATACCTTGAAGATATTAAAACCCTTGAGCAACTTAAAAAGTTTAATTATTTTGAGGCACTACAAAATTGTTTTAATTGGCAACAGCAAAGCGAGCTAAAATCTTTACTCCCACTGCGGCTAACAGTACCAAGTGGCTCTAACATAAAAATTGAATACCAACTTGATGGACCTGCCAAGCTTAGTGTGCGCATGCAAGAAGTATATGGTTTAACCAGCACGCCTATGTTAGCTAACGGTAAATTAACACTGCTAATGGAGTTGTTATCGCCAGGCAAGCGTTCACTACAGTTAACTCAAGACTTAGCGCATTTTTGGAATAGTAGTTACCGCGAGGTACAAAAAGAGATGAAAGGGCGCTACCCCAAGCACTTTTGGCCAGACGATCCTGCCAATAGCGTTGCCACCAATAGAGTAAAAAGCAGAATGTGATCACGCTTCCTTAATGTCACTTAATGTTAAACGTTGACCATACAAATAACGAACATTTTTGGGCGTTTTACAAGCGACTAAACTATTATTACTTTAATGCTGATATTTTACAGAGTAAGACTTACTACGCTAGTGTACATATGAGTCGTAAGGTAGCGAGCGTTTGTAACTAATTGAAGATGCAGCTAACAATCTAAAAGTGATAATAGAGGGAAGATGCATGAAAGGCGTTATCTTTAGAGGGCTTGAGGCACTGGTTATTGAAAAATGTGGCATGGCTGCATGGGACGACTTACTTGAAAAAATGCACCTGAAGGTCGTGTTTATATTTCTGCAGAAAGTTATCCAGATGAAGAAATAGTTGGTTTGGTACAAGATGTAGCCACTGCACTTTCTATGCCAGAGGTATTAAAGGCCTTTGGAGAGTATTTATTTTCTCACTTAAAGGCACGTCATCCAAGCATTGTTGCTAACTTTAATTGTTTTGCTGATCTCATTATTGGTATTGATAAAGTAATTCATGTTGAAGTAGCTAAGCTTTATAATGAGCCTAATTTACCTGAAATTGACGCCCAAATTATTGAAGACGGGTTTATTTTAATGCGTTACAACTCTAAGCGACAGCTTTGTATGTGCGCCGAAGGGCTTATTTTTGGTGCTGCGGCTCATTATGGGGTTGATGCTAAACTTAATCATGCCCAGTGTATGCATGATGGGTTTGATTCGTGTTTAATTGAAATAAAATATGAGACTCCCCATGGCTGAAGACGACTACAATTATAAAAAAGCGTATTTGCGCGAAAAATCAGCCAGAGATCAATTAGAAACCCTACTAGAAGACAAAACACGGGCATTGTTTATTGTTAATCAAGAGCTGGAAGAAAAGCTCGAAACGGTTAAAAACCAACAAATAACCTTAATGCAAAGCGAAAAAATGGCCACGCTAGGGACACTCTCTGCTGGGATGGCCCACGAAATAACCCGCTTGCTTACATAACCAGCAATGTAGAAAGTATAAATTTATAAAGCCCGTGTTGGTTTCGTTAATGACGGCGGCTCAACAAATTGTAGATATATCGATTTCAGTATCGCAGTTAGAGTCTATTTTAGTTCAGCTCAATCAAGAGAACGATTTAAGCTTTATTGTGGACGATATTGATGACTTAGTTGATGATACCCAAGAGGGATTAGAGCGTATAGCTCATATTGTTAGTAACCTTGTCGACTTTGCAAGCCTAAAAGACAACGTAACTGCAATGGCAGATATTACAGAATCACTCAATGGCACACTAAAACTACTCGACAACCAGCTAGGGACGTGTGCTATAGAGTTACACATTGAAAAGTTACCTCTAACACGGTGTAATATTTCATCTATGAAACAAGTGTTTGTAAACTTATTAATTAATGCCAAACACGCCTGCGACGATTTGCGCGATCAGCAAGGAAAAATAAGTGTTAAGCTGTTTGCCAATGAAAACAATATTTACATAGAAGTGGCAGATAACGGCTGTGGGATGGGCGCTGGTACACTTAAACAAATGTTCGATCCTTTCTTTACCACTAAACCCGTAGGCCAAGGCACAGGTATGGGAATGGCTATAGTTTACAATGTACTTAAAGAGCACAATGGCACTATAGAGGTTGAAAGTGAAGTGGGTAAGGGGTCTTTAATACGTTGTGTAATACCTATTACTACATAACTTTGTAAGCTTAAAGTTTTAAAATGTAGGCATGACTACAAAGTGTGTTGTGGCTATTGAGCGTAGGTATAAGTATCTTAACTCGATACTTCTTGTCCGCCGTGTTGCTCGGCTAAATCATCAAGTTCGGCAACGGTATAATCAAATCCGCTTTCATCATATTCGTAGCTTACTTTAACGCTGTCGCCGCCATTAAAAAGACGTGTTTTTACGTCATTGACTGGCCAATCTTTTAATTCGTGTAAAAAGCGGTTGGCTACTTGAGATGACTCAAACCGGTAACTAATCTCTGTTTTCATAAATAATAATACCCTGATAATTTTACCCCCGTAGTTTGTTGATTTTTACCAAGGAGTCAAGTTATCTACTTTAAAAGGGCAATAAATTATGACTTTATAGATACTTATCGGTCATAGTAATCTAAATTGGAGTGTTAACAGTATAAAGCTGTTTAAAAAACAATAACCATATAACAATAACGGAGTAGGCAATAAAATATTTAGTGACCTTAGTTGGGCTTATCGCTTTTTTAATGGTGGTACTACCGGGACCTCTTTATAAATTTAATATGGTTGAGCTAGGTACTGCCTTTGCTGGTTTTAGGTTAGGCGTTTATGTTGGTGGGGCAGCATTAGCCTTATTGTTAGTTCAAGTGCTATTCATGCGTAAAACAGTGAGCCTAACCAGTGCAGTGATCACGGTTATTTTTGCAGCTGTTGCTATTGCAATGCCGATTAACATGATGAATACAGCAAAAAGTGTTCCGCCAATTCATGATATTTCTACCGATTTAATTAACCCACCTAAGTTTGTTGCGGTTGTGCCTTTACGTGCTGATGCACCTAACCCTGTTGCTTACGCGGGTGAAGAAACGGCAGCGCAGCAACGTGAAGCGTACCCAGGACTAAAACCGCTCGAGTACAACCAAACCCAAACAGAGCTGGTGGCAGCAATTACTAAAGCCATGGAAAACTTAGGCTGGGAACTGGTTAATAGTGATGTTAATAATGGCATTGTTGAAGCAACAGACACCACGACCTGGTTTGGCTTTAAAGACGATGTTGTGGTTCGTATTAACGATAAAGGCAGTAAGCGTGTGGTCGACATACGTAGTAAATCACGCATTGGTAAAAGTGATTTAGGTAAAAATGCACAGCGTATTAAAACACTGATTGAAGAGTTAAATGCCGTTGTTGTGGAATAATTGAATACTAATAAACAGCCCTTGCATTTTTCAGGGCTATTTGCAGTTGCACATGATCAGCTTATGTTCATAGCTGACAGTGCATACTGTGGATGATTTTTAATAAACTATGGAGTTATTATGAAAACAGTCGGATATGCAGCAAAAAGCCAAGGTTCTGAGCTTACAGAGTTTTCTTTTGAGCGCCGCGATTTACGAAATAACGATGTAGCAATAGAAATTTTATATTGTGGTGTGTGCCATTCAGACTTACACGCAGTGCGTAACGACTGGGGGGGTAGTAATTACCCATTAGTTCCTGGGCACGAAATTGTAGGTAAAGTAATATCAGTCGGTAGTGATGTAAAAAAATACAAACAAGGCGATACAGTTGCCGTAGGGTGTATGGTTGACTCCTGCCAAAGCTGTGACCAATGTGATAATCACGAAGAGCAATTTTGTCGTGAAGGCATGGTCGGTACTTACAGCGGGACCGATAGAGTTAACGGCGAAATGACTCAAGGTGGTTACTCTAAACACGTTGTAGTACGCGAAGAGTTTGTATTATCAGTGCCTGAAAACTTAGAATTATCGCGCGTGGCGCCGTTACTTTGCGCCGGTATTACTACTTATTCACCGTTACATAAATGGGGTGTAAAAACAGGTAGCCGTGTTGCAGTGGTAGGCCTTGGTGGATTAGGTCATATGGCGGTTAAAAATGCAGTAGCAATGGGGGCAACAGTTACTGTTATTGGTCGTACTGAGTCTAAAAAAGAAGATGCAATTAAGCTCGGCGCACAGCATTATTTAGTATCAAACAATGATGATGAAATGAAAAATGCGCAGTCAGCGTTTGATGTCATTATTGATACCGTGCCTGTAAAGCATGACTTATCAATTTACACACCACTACTTGATATCGATGGCACGTTAGTGATTGTTGGCCAAGTAGGCCCAGTAGATGAGCTAAACACAGTTCCTCTTTTAATGGGTCGTCGTCGTGTGGCTGGTTCGTTAATTGGCGGAATTGCAGAAACACAGCAAATGCTTGATTTTTGTGGTGAGCACAACGTACTGCCAGAGTGTGAAATGATCAACATAGACGAAATTAACACCGCTTATGAGCGTATGGAACGCTCTGATGTGCGATACCGTTTTGTTATTGATATGTCATCTATTAGCGTTTAATACGCTAAAGAGTAAAATGTAAAAAGAGCCGCTTAGCGGCTCTTTTTGTTTTTATTAACAAGGCTGTGCCTGTTTAGTTTTGTTGCCGCTAATTTGTATATAACTAAGCAGCCACATTAACAGCCCACCTAAAAATAAAGCCGCAGCAACATAGCCTGTTTGATTTGGCGCTGCCCCTTTTGCAATAGCAATGCCGCCAACCCAAGGGCCAATAGCATTTGCAATATTAAACGCACACTGCACTAATGCCCCAATCATGGCGTGGCCGTCAGGTGATACATCCATTAATAGCGTTTGCACTAAGGTTGATAGCCCTAAGCTGCAGCCAATAAAAAATATAACCGCATACAGCAGATAAATATTATAGCTGGCACTGACATATGCAAATGCAAAAACAATGGTAGAGGCAAGCGTAAATCCGGTGGTTTTAATCGCTGATTTATCGGCAGCTTTACCTAGTACGTAATTACCGAGCGTAGAGCCAATACCAAACATCACCATAGCAATTGAAATTGTATAGGGCGCGCTCTGAGTGACCTCTAAGATCGTATCGGCCACATAGGTATAAATACAAAATACGCCACCAAAGCCAATAATAACAATCCCTAATATTGACCAAACCAGTTTGTTTTTTAGCACCCCTAATTCGTTGAGTAAGTTAGAAGTATGGGTGTTTTTAACATTAGGCACCACGTTATACACAAAAATAAAGGCAATAAACGCCAACACCCCAGCTGCAGCGAGGCAATAACGCCAACTAAGATTTTGCCCAACCAATGTCACCACCGGCACACCAACGATAGTGGCTATGGTTAAGCCCATAAACACTTTTGACATAAAGCTAGCGCGTTTTCCTTGCGGTGCTATATCAGAGGCCAGTAATAACGCGGCACCAAAATAAGCGCCATGGGGAAGGCCACTTAAAAACCTAAACAGCACCAGTTGTTCTAACGAGGTCGCTAATGCACTTAAACTGTTTGAAATACACATTAAGCTTAAAAATAATAATAGCGCTCGTCGTTTTCGCATATTTGCCGTTGCCAACATTAAAATGGGTGCGCCAACCACCACCCCAAGAGCATAAGCACTAATAGCATAACCACTTTGTGACGGAGTACTGCCAAATGCCTCACTAATTAATGGCAACATAGGCATCATAGAAAATTCAGATAACCCCAAAATAAAAGTACCCAACGCCAGCACAATTAAAATAGCGGTTCTATTGGGCTGACCCGACGGCGATGTAGTATCAACGGCCATATAAAATCCTTGAAGATAATAAATAAAATTTAATAACAAACTAAATGCCAGTGCGTTTAAAAATAAAGCACACGCGCTTATTTAGTTGAATGTGGAAATGAGGAGTAAAGAGACGTGCATTTTAAATTAAAAGCTCTCTTTCGTCATGGACTAAACCATAATTTAAGATGAATAAAATTTAACTTAAGCCAACCAAAGGATGGTTAAGTAAGTTCAGCAAAGTATTAACGCAATCAAAAATAAGCAGTGTTAAATTTAAAATGTAATGTTAACTTGACTTTTTGTAAGGCATGAATGATATTTGTAAAATAAACATTACTTTTAAAAACAGGATAAAGGCAATGAAAGCAGAATTAAATTTAAAACAACGCCAAATTAAAAATACCAGTTACCTAGCTAAATGGACCTTAATATGGCTTTTTACTTTAGCTATTTGCAGCTTTGGCCCCACTTTAATCTGGGATCGTTCAGCGCTAATTAGTGGCTTTTTTATTATTATAAATTTGGCTGCTGGCGTAGGGATGATTTTAGCCAACAAGCGCTATTTGCAAGGCATGGATGAATTAATGCAAAAAATACATCTCAGTGCCATGGGGTTTACCTTAGGTGCAGTGTTAGTAGGCGGGCTGGCATACACCAATTTAAAATTGAGTGGTTTAATTGATTTTAAAGCGCAAATACCCGACTTAATGTTTTTAATGGGGGCGGTGTATTTAATTAGTGTGTATGTGCTTAATAAACACTATTGCGCAGGTGATGAATGAAAAATAGATTAAAAGTGTTAAGAGCCGAGCATAATTTCACTCAAGCAAAGTTGGCCGAGCTGTTGGATGTATCGCGCCAAACGATTAATGCCATTGAAAAGGGCAAGTTCGATCCCAGCTTGCCACTGGCTTTTAAGGCCGCAAGGTTGTTTAAACTTAAAATAGAAGACATTTTTGATGACGAACAGGATTAAAAATTAACAAAGTGCGACAATATGTCGCGCTTTTTAACTTGCCGCAGCACGTATAATTTACCCACAAAATTTTTGTGGTAAATCAATAATGACTGATAAAAAAAATCCCCTAACCTCCTATTTAGTATCGCCTTTGGCACTTGTTATAAGTGGCGTACTATCGCCTGTTGCCTTTGCAGATGACGCCTCAATTGAAGTTATTGAAGTACACGGTCAAGCACAAAACAAACACCTATCGTTAGGTTCATCTGAATGGTTATTAACTGATTTAGGTGTGGACTTTTCAGCCGCCGGTGGCATGGCTAACTTACCTGTTTTAAATGGTTTAATGGGCGATAGAGTGGCGGTACTGGTCGATGGAGCGCAAATCAACGCCGCCTGTGCTAACCAAATGAACCCGCCACTGTCGTATATTTCAGCCAATCAAATTAGTAGCTACAAAGTAATTGCGGGTATTTCTCCAGTAAGCGCCGGTGGCGATAATATTGCAGGGGTGATCGCGGTTAATTCTATTTCACCCCAGTACAGTGAAAGCAAGCAACTTGGCTGGCACTCTGGCTACGTATCAGCCCAATACAATACGCTAGATAGCGGCAAAAAGGTCGGCGCAGGTATGCGCATTGCCAGCGATGTATTCAGTTTTAATTATCAAGGTGCGTTTAGCGATGCTAACAGTTATGAAGATGGTAACGGCGATTTAGTGCTCGATACCCTGTACCGCGCGCAAAACCATAGTTTAAGTGCTGCCATGCGCGATGATAAGCAAGAATTAGTGGTTAAGCTAAGCCATCAAAAAATACCCTATCAAGGCTTTGCTAACCAATATATGGATATGACAGATAACACCAGCTATGGCGCTGTTGCCCAGTATAAGCGTGCTTTTACAAACAGTGAGCTTGAAGCGCAGTTAAACTGGCATAGCGTAAAGCATGAAATGGGCTTTTTCAGCGCAGAAAAAACCGGAAAAATGCCAATGAAAACCGACGCCGAAGATATAAGCACTCAGTTAAAATGGCGATTAGCGCTTGATAACAACAGCCAGTTATTACTCGCCCAAGAGTACCATTATATGAATATTGATGATTGGTGGCCTGCGGTTGAAGGCTCAATGATGATGGGGCCAAATGACTACAACAATATTAATAACGGCCGGCGTCAGCGTATTGCCCTGCTTGCTGAATATGAAAGCCAACTAAATACTCGCTGGTGGTTAAATGCAGGCATTCGATTTGAAAATGTAATGACCAACACCGACGATGTACAAGCATACAACGCAGGTATGGCCGCTAAAGAGTTTAATGGTCAGAACAAAAAACAAACAGACAACCTAGTCGATGCAAACGTGCTGATTAACTATCAACTAAGCAATAATGACGAGTTACAAATTGGTTTAGCTCGTAAAAATCGTGCGCCTAATTTATACGAACGCTACAGCTGGGGCGTAGGTAATATGGCCACCACTATGATTGGATGGTACGGCGATGGCAACGGCTATATTGGTAATATAAACCTTAAACCAGAAACCGCACACACGCTTAGCAGCACGTACACCCGCATGGCAAAAGACGACAGCTGGCGTATCAGTGCTAATGCATGGGTGAGCGACGTGAATGACTATATTGACGCCAATATAGTAAGAAGCTTTAACCGCACAGCGCTTGCTGCCAATACTCGTAATGTACTTATGTTTAATAACCTAGATGCCACGCTTTATGGAGTAAAGCTAGATGCGGTTTTAGCACTGCATGAGTCTAAGCAGTATGGTAGCTGGTCGTTAAAAGCTAATATTAGCAACACCCGTGGTAAGCGCGACGATACTAATCAGCCGCTTTATCAAATTAAGCCGCTGCAAACCCAATTTGCGATTAACCAGCAAGTTGGCCGCTTTGAAAACGCTCTCACGTGGCAGTGGGTCGATAGTAAAACCCGCGTAGATAGCAACCGCCTAGAAAACCAAACTGAGCAGTATCATTTACTTAATTTAAGCTCTAAAGCCAGTTGGGATGCATTGACCGTGAGTGTTGATATTACCAACCTGCTTGATGAGTATTATGAATTACCATTAGGTGGCGTAAGTATTGCAGAATTTAAACAAGATATGTCGCAAGGCTTTAATCAATTAGCTGGGCAGGGGCGCTCTATAAATTTAGCCATGAGTTACGCGTTTTAAGATGAGAGAGTAAGTTAGTACCAGCCGTCAGATTCGATTTTAGGTTAATCGAGTCTGACGGTTTATTGCCATTAATTTTTAAGTTTGCTTGTGACAAAATTCTATAAACTGCGTTAACAGTGGGTTTTTGTATTTGTCTTTATGCATCACTAACCAAAACTGCCTTTGCATGGAGTGGTTTAAGTTAAGCTGCGTAACGCGGCCATCGTTTAAAGCGTACTGTGCCGCGAGTGACGATAAACACCCCAGCCCTAACCCTTCTGCAACGCTGTTGATCAATGCCTCTGTGGTATTGAGCTCAAAGCTTTGACTCCAATTATCGATATGCGTAGCAAGGTTTTGTAAAAAGAAGGAACGCGAGCCTGAACCAGTTTCTCTTAATACCCATTGGCTACGATTAAAGTCGTTAAAGCTAAGTTGCTTTTTTGCAGCCAATGGGTGGTTTATTGGCGCAATAATACACATGGCGTCATGGCTAAACACATTAGAGACTAAATCGCTTTGGTGGGCTTGGCCCTCAATAAGTGCTATATCGAGCTCGTAATCTATAAGTTTTTGACAAATAAGCGTCGAATTGGAAATCAGTATTTGTTGCGAGTAATGCTGTTGCTGCGCTCTAAAGTTGCTTAACAAAGCAGGCAATACATGATTACCAATCGTGTCGCTGGCACCAATTTTTAAAGTTCCGCCGGCAGGAGCGTTGTCTAAAAACAAGTTATCGATAGTATTTGCCCGATTTAATAGTTCATCAGCAAGGGGCAGTAGTTTTTGCCCTTCTTGATTTAATAATAAGCGATTATTTACACGATCAAATAATGGATGGCCTAACTGCTTTTCAAGTTCGCTAAGCGCCATACTCACCGCCGCTTTAGATAGAAACAATGATTCAGACGCTGCTGTAAGGGAGCTGTGCTGGGTTATGCCTACAAATACTTTAAGTTGCTTAAGTGAAATATTCATTATGCTATGTTTAGTTTGCCTGAACGTGTGTTCTGTATAATTAGATTTAACTTAACAAAATGCAAGCGTAAACTTCTCTGTAAGTTACAACCACAGGGTGGAATAGAGATGTTTAAACATATAAAAACAAAAGTATCTGGTGCACCAACACCAATGGGCGGTTTGGCATTAGGTATTGCCAGCCTAGGTTGGGCTTGGGAGAGTATGGCTAACCTAAATGGCGTAGCACAATATGCCGGTGCCGCTATTGCGAGCGTATTATTGCTATTGTTAACACTTAAGTTTTTATTACATCCTAAGCTGCTTAAAGCCGATTTAGCCCATCCGGTTGTGGGAAGTGTGGTGCCTACTTTTGCTATGGCTACTTTAGTGGTGTCTAATTCTTTAAGGCAGTTTTACTCCCTTGCGGGAGATGTGCTTTGGGTTGGTGCATTTTTATTGCATTTGGTGTTTTTAATAAGCTTTATTGCTCATCGCGTGATTGAATTTAAAATTGAGCATATGGTGCCAAGCTGGTTTGTACCGCCGGTTGGGATCATTGTTGCCGATGTCGCGTTTTCAGGGAATCCGGCTCTGCTATTTTTAGCACAAGGGGCGCTTTATTTTGGCATGCTGATGTATGCAGTTATGTTGCCTATGATGATTTACCGGATCATTTTTGCTGCGCACATTCCTGATGCTGCGCAACCTACACTGGCTATTTTAGCGGCGCCAGCAAGTTTATCGTTAGCTGGTTACTTTACAGTTATCAGCGAGCCGTCACCGGTTATTATTGGCTTGTTATTTGGAATTGCGGTACTGATGACCTTTATAATTTACGTCGCATTTTTTAAATTACTGCGCCGTCCATTTTGCCCAGGTTACGCTGCCTTTACTTTCCCTATGGTTATTGGTGCTACTGCGTTATTTAAACTCGCCGCATGGATGCATGCAGAGGGTATTGATTTACAGTTTGTTAAACAAATACAGTATTTAGCAACGTTTGAACTGATTGTGGCAAGTGGGGTAGTTTGCTATGTGGCGGTTCGTTATTTGGCTCACTTTAAGCTTTTTAACACTCAATTTAAGCCTCTCACCCTATCGCAATAACAATTAAACGCTTGTTTGCACTACTTCGTTGGCCGCGTGCTCAATTGCTTGTTCGGCATCTTGCTCAGCAAGCTTTGCGCGCTCTGCTTTTGAAACATAAGTCGGTTTGTTGCTTTTATGCAGCTTGGCATTAGCGCGCTTATCTTTCTTTTGAAACTTAGTAACGATTTTTTTTCTGCGATTCATGATTAACCCCGTAATTTTGAGCTGCGCATTATACAGGCATCTTGTTCAAAGCTGTTAGATAAATTATAAGCTTTGCTTGTGGGTCTGCCGCAAAGCGCTGTTTGTCACTTTACAAGGAGGTTATAATTAGTGTTCTTTGTTGTTAATTAAATGGAATCTGTTTTGAACAAGCTAGCTTTAGCAAGTATTGCCTTATGTGCATTTAGCGCTCATGCACAATTAAATAAACACAGTGAAAGCGTGGCCGATTACGCAGTTAATAACTATCAAAATGCACAGGTGCATACGCTTACTAATTTAGTATCGTTTCCTACGGTTAATAAAAGTGAGATCAGCGCACCACAAAACCCCGACTTTATAGGCTTTAAAGCGTTATTAAAAATGAAAGCCGCTGAACTTGGCTTTGACTACCAAGATTTAGGCTATACCGTACTCATAGGCATGGGTGAGCAAAAAGAAAAAGTAACCATAGTGACTCACGGTGATGTACAACCTGCAAACGCCAGCAAATGGAAACAAAGCCCATTTATTATTGATACCTCAGAGCCGGGTAAATTAGTTGGCCGAGGTACCGAAGACGATAAAGGCGCTATAGCCACCGCTTTATATGCGATGAAAGCCATAAAAGATAAAGCCATAAAAGATAAAGGCATAACCCTTGATAACCGCATTGAGCTGATGGTTTATTTGGCCGAGGAGTCTGATTGGGGGCCGTTAACTGAGTTTATGAAAACTTATCAGCAACCAAAGTATGCGATAACCATTGATGCCTCATACCCTGTAGTGGTTGCTGAAAAAGGCTGGAGCTTAATTGCGCCAACATTTGATGCAACATCACCACAAACAGGTGTGTATGTCAGCAATGTAACGGGTGGTGCCTTTGCTAGCCAAATCCCTGAAGATGCCAGCTTAACTTTGCATAATGCGAGTCCTGAATTGGTGGCTCAATTAAAACAAACAGCCAAGGTTCTTAAGCAAGTAGAATTTACCTTTGATGATCAAACAGATGGAACTTTAATTAGTGTTAAAGGCATGTCGGCTCACTCATCTGAGCCAGAGTCAGGTGTTAACGCCATTGCTTATTTGGCTGAACTATTTAAAGCCGTTGAGCTTGAAAACAACAGCGATGGGCAGCTCATTAAGTTTGTAAATCAGCTAATTGGCCTAGATATTCACGGTAAACAGTTTGGTGAAATTGCTTATGAACATAACTTTATGGGGCCAATGACCGTAGCGCCTACGGTTATTGAACGTGAGGGTAATAACCTAACGTTAGCGGTTAATGCTCGTCGTCCTATGGGTAAAGAGGCTGACTTACTAAAACAGCAAATTAATAGTGCGCTTACTCAATGGCAAGCTGATAATAAAGTAACATTAGCCAATGTTAAAACCACCATTGGTACACCCATGTTACTTGATGACGCGCCCCATGCGCAGAAGTTACTTGATATTTTTAAACACTTTACTGGCGATCAAGACGCAGATTTTGTCTCTATTGGTGGTGGTACCAACGCTAAGTTATTTGATAATGCCGTATCGTTTGGCCCATCTATGCCGGGCAAACGCTACACCGGGCACTCAGAACATGAGTTTATTACCCTTGAGCAATTAGCACTTAATTTACGTATGTACACCGCAATGATGATAGAGCTGGGGAATATGTGATTTTGGATATATAACCTATATCTAATACGAAAAAACCGCCGTAACGGCGGTTTTTTTTATAGCAACGGTGTGCTATTGAAAATCAACTTCTGGCAAGCATTCAAATCCAGGTTTTGCAAATAAATAACCTTGCATTAGCTCAATACCTGCGTGTTTTAACCACTGATATTCTTCAACGGTTTCAATGCCTTCAGCCAGAGCTGTAACATTTAGCGCGCTAAACATGTTTAAACAGTGGGTAACGATTGCCTGGCGATTTTTATCTTTGTCGATATTTCTGATCAGCGCCATATCAAGCTTGATAATATCAGTTTGAAAATCGGCTAATAGGTTTAATCCAGAATAGCCTGAACCAAAGTCATCGGTGGCTGTTTTAAAGCCTAATTCTTGGTAATAGCTCACAACACGTTTTACATGTGCGCTGTCTTCTATTTTTTCGACTTCTGTAAATTCAAACATAATATTTGTTGTAGGGAAGTTATACTTTTTAGCGGCTTCTAGGGTGGTACGAATACAACGCTCTGGCTTGTAGATAGCGTTTGGTAAAAAGTTAATACTAAGCATCGAATCTACACCTAGCTTTGATGCAAGTGCAATCGCTTTAATTCTGCATAACTGATCAAACGTATAGCGGTTAGTATCGTTAACACGAGAAATAATAGAGTAGGCCGATTCATTATTTAAACCACGGACAAGTGCTTCATATCCAAAAATAGTATTATTTTGACAATTTACAATAGGCTGAAATGCCATGGTAAAGTCAAAATCTAGTTCATTCGAATCAGCGCAATTGCTACAAGAAACTTTTTCGCAATTTAGTGATTTATCATTCATTCATCGTACCCTTTGTTTTAACCTACAAAATAAGGTGTGGTTAAGCCTGCCCTTAATCCTAACAAAGTATTGATATTTTACATAATCTATTTAACTGTTTTTGTTTAACCTTTTTGTAACTCACTGCGATTAAATAGTGCCTTTATTTCTATGATTAATGAAAAAGTAGCAATAAGGTTATGGCTTTTTTACATGCGCATAACCTTACTTTTCATGAGCTTTAAGCGCTTTGCGCCTAGCTTAATACACTCGGTATTTACTTAAGTGTGGCGTTAAGCGAAATCTCAGTATTTAATAATTTTGAGATAGGGCAGCCTTTTTTGGTTTGTTCGCACAATGCTTGAAATTGCTCATTTGAAATATCTGCAATGGTTGCATTTACTTCAAGGGCAATGTGCGTCACGGCAAAGCCATCATCCACTTCATTTAAACTAACCACTGCTTCGGTGTTTATGTTCTCAGCGGTAAAGCCCGCTTCACCAAGTGCCAGCGATAAAGCCATACCAAAACAGGCACTATGTGCTGCACCCACTAACTCCTCTGGGTTTGAGCCTGGCTTATCTTCAAAGCGAGTATTAAACCCATACGGCTGGTTATCGAGAGCACCACTTTGAGTTGATATAGTGCCTTTACCACTTTTAATATCGCCAGACCAATTTGAGCTTGCCGTTTTTTTAATTGTCATCATGTTCTCCTTGTTGAGGGTGTAGGCTTTTTAGGTTAATTAGTCATACCGTGTAGTGTTTGCAATACGTTGTAAACACTACACGGTAAAACAGCTAAAAAGCGTTATTTACATAGATAGTTGCAAAATAGAAGCCAAATAATTTAATAAACAAAACTCACGTTACGTTTGGGATTATTTATTATCCCGAATTTAAGTTATGTCAGCTATTTGCAGGTGATAAGGAGGCGTACTTTCACGGTTTTGAAACGCTAAAATAGCGTTGTTTTTAATTATTCCGTGTTCAATATTGATAGCGCGGCGAATGGTTTCGTCTTTTTGCCATTGCTCTGGACCGGCTAAAACAGTTGGCAAGTATACAATGAGCGCGGCAGAAATAGAGCGCGTTGCACTTTCCCATAAGTAGCTAGGGGTATGATCAACCGCGTAATAATCCGTGGTTTTATAGCTAAACATCGGGTGTTTAAATGTTGTTGGCTTTGCAAAAAAGAATCCCATTCCTTCATCACAACTTACATCTATTATAAGGCTATTGGGTTTTAAGCAATTGGCTTCAGATTCAATCACAAAATTGACGGGGTTTGCGGTTTCTTGGTAGGTGCCATTAACAATAATGTCAGCTTCGCTAATAAGCTCAGTAAGCGGGCGCTGCGACCCATCGTGCTCAACCACCATCATGCGATCTTCGCCTTCAATGCCTGGGCGTACTTTAACATAATGACAATCAAGTACTTCTTCACGCACTTCATGATCGGGGCGCTGTATACAAATTGTAATATCTCTAAAACCATGAGCTTTTAATGCATAAATAGCGCCTCGGCTAACAGCGCCAAAACTAAAAATAATGGTTTTACGTTGATTACCGTAATGGCCATCAATGCCTTTTAGTTGCAGAGCATGTAACACCGCACAATAACCGCCATTTCATTGTTTTTATAAAAAGTATGACGGCCAACATTTCCCTGTGGTGACCATACAAACATGTCTTCAAAGGCAATAAGAGTAAGCTTTCTATCAAGGGCAGCTTGGGTAATTGCTTGTTGTTGTACGCAATGTACATAGCCCCAAATTGTGCCGCCTTCTTTAAGTTCTTGTAAATCAGCAAGCACTGGTTTGGCAATAATGACGGTGCCTAATTGGGTTAAAATATCACTGCGGGTGGCAATGCCGCCTGTCAGTGCTGCAATTTCTTCGTCGCTCATATTAAATGCCGCGCCATAACCTTGCTCAAAAATCATATTTTTTCTGAGTTTTTCAGGTATACGCATTAAATGCGCAGGATGAATAGGGTAGCGTCTTTCATCTGTTTTACGTGATGTTCCAATTACGCCAATAGTTAATTCACTCATGCTATATCCTTGATTAAAGTATACTGAGTTTATAAACGAATAATGCTACATCGCTAACAAACAAAGAGGGGTTTTACAGGCAAGCTCACGCCATGGCTGTAAAAATAATGCTTGGTAAAGGGTGTTCTTTTAATTAGCTGTGCTAGGTGTAATGAATGTTGAGCAGGCAGAGGGTAGAGTGTTAACTTGCATTGAATAACAAGTTGAAACGTTAACCACTATAACAGCTATGTAAGATATAAAGTGAGATTAAAGCGAATATGCGTGTATTGGTTTTTATAAGCGGCTATTTGCTGCGTTTGCACCGCTCTGAGCAATAAATAACGTTATCCCAGTCTCGTTGCCATTTTTTACGCCACGCAAACGGTTTATTACACACAGGGCATATTTTTTCAGGTAGGGTTAGTTTTTTATGTACCATAGTTATTTGCCTGACTGCTTTTTGGATTTACGTACCGAGGGAGTGATGGCTACATGTTTTTTTAGTATGGCATGAATAGCACGTTTAACATCGCTACGCTCTCGGTATTGCCACAATCGCTCGCGTGCCTCTTTAGATGCTCGAGTTAAATCAAGCATCGGCTCTGGGTAATCTTCACCAAGTTTAAAGTCATTAAATAATGCTTCCATGGGCGTTTGTTCCCAAGGTTGATGTAAATATTCAATGGGGAGCTTTTCAAGTTCGGGGCACCATTTTTTTATAAATGCGCCGGTTGGGTCTTGATCCTCCGATTGCTTAATTGGGTTGTAATGACGAATAGTATTAATACCGGTGACAGAGGCTTGCATTTGAATTTGCGGATAATGAATACCTGGCTCAAAGTCTAAAAAGTAATTAGCCAGCGGAAAACTTGCCTGTTGCCAGCTGATGTTTAAATGATGGGTTACAAAGCTCACCAGCATAGCGCGCATTCTAAAGTTAATATAACCGGTGGCTTTTAAACAACGCATGCAGGCATCAATAATAGGAATACCGGTTTGCCCCTGTGCCCAGCGTTCAATATCGCTAGTAACCTTAGCGTCATCACGATACGGAAATGCATGGTAACCCGGATTTAAGGCTTTAAATTCCATGCTGCATTCGCTTTCAAACTTTTGCATAAAATGGCAATGCCAATGTAGGCGAGATACAAACGCAGCAAGCGGACGCTTCCAGCCTTTTTTATCGGGATGGGTTGAATGGTATGCGTCTATCGCCATTTGATACACTTGCCTCAGGCTGATATTTCCCCACGCTAAATAGGGCGATAACCTAGAGCAATGCGTACGGCTTAAGCTTGGGCTGGATATTCCTTTTTGATAACCCTTACCGCGTTCAGCAAAAAAGCTTTGCATTACTTCACGGGCAAGTCGCGGCCCTCCGAGTTGAAAATTGTCATCGTCAGTCGTGTAATTGTCTGGTAACTCTGGCGATTGGTAGTGTGTGAGTGTCACTGTTTTAATGTGTTTCCAATCTGGGATGGCAATTGGCGCTTGCATTGTTTGTTGCCAGCATTCATTCCAATTATTGCGATTTTTTTTACCCCGAATGACAGCCCCCGTTGGTGACTCTAACCAGTTAATCTGATTATGTTGGCACCATGCTTTAATCGCTTTATCGCGCTCAAATGTATTATTTAAGCCGATTTCTTGGTGACTAAAGAGATTAATTATTTCAAACTGGGTGAGTAGCTCTTCAAGCAACGACTGCATATTTTGTTTAAATATGTACACGCAGCTATTAAAGCGATCAAGTTGTTGGTTTAAATCACATAGTGACTGATACACAAAGCGCCAATGTCGCTCGTTATAATGAGCATCTTCGAGTAACAGCGGCTCAAAGTTGTACAGCAATAATGTTGGAAGCCCATTGCTAAACGCATGTTTAAGCGGTTGATGATCGCTTAAGCGTAAATCGCGTTTAAACCAGACAATGTTTATTTTTTGGCGCATGAAATTAAACTATTTGCTAACGGTGTAGTATTAATGAAGATCCAATCTATAAGTACGTATTGCCTAGTACTAGGGTTTAGTTTTTAACTTAAAAGTGAGAAATAATGTTTTTAGATTTAATTCAAAACAACAACCGCTCTGTTTATAGCTACTTAGTTGGCGGTATTAGTCCACGACCGATTGCATGGATAAGCACCCTAAGTAATGAGGGGGTAAGCAATATTGCACCTTACTCTTTTTTTACCGTAGCAAGTTGTCAGCCTGCAGTGCTAAGTGTGACTCAAGTTAACCCCAGTGATAAAGCCAATAAAGATACACTGACAAATTTACTAGCCACCAAAGAATGTGTGGTTAATATTGTTAGTCATGCCTTAGTAGAGCAAATGAACCAAAGCTGCGCTAATTACCCTAATAATGTCAGTGAGTTTGATGAGGCCAGCATAGAGAGAGTCCCAAGCCAGTTAGTTAATCCGCCGAGTGTTGCAGCTTCAAAAGTACGCTATGAATGTAAGCTTCGAGAAGTGATCACTATTTCAGATAAACCAAGCGGTGGCAAAATGATGCTCTTAGATGTAGTGGGAATTTTTATAGATGACGCCACGTTGGTAAATGGCTACATAGATCCGACACGTTTAGATGCAGTAGGTAAAATGGGCGGCGATTACTTTAGCACCACCAAAGATAAGTTTGTACTAAAACGCCCACAACTTTAAAGGTGAGCGTTTTAATTACATCAGGTTAAACAGCACGCTATTTACTCTGTTTTTGGTAAAAACAGTGCACTCATTGCCCCCAAAAAACCTAACCCACTGTAAAGCAAAATAAGCTCTGCGGTTGATAAAAACGATTCTAATAAGCCTATGCTGCCCAACATCAGTAATAAAACCCCAATAACGGTATTACTAACCGACACATAATCGGTGCGTTTGTTATCCTCTGCCATATCGACGAGGTACGTTTTTCGCCCTAAGCGTACTCCTTGGTGCGCAACTGAGAGTAAAAAGTACAAAATAGGCATAGCCCACCAATTTAGTAGCAGCTCGTTATACCAAGTTGCAATAACAAATACAGCCAGCCCATTAATGGTAACCAAAGTGGCACTGAGTACCAGCACTCGCTGGCTAGATAAGTCACTTAAGCGCCCCCAAATCGGCGCTGAGACTAGGCTTGCAAAGCCGGAAACGGCAATAAAGGTGGCAAGTAAAGAAAATTCAAACGACTGTTTATTGGCTAAAATAATATAAAAAGGGGCACTCAATGCTGAACAAAGCAGTAAGGCACGTGTAATAACAAAATGCGCAAACTGTTTGTCTTGGTATAAAATTTTTAACTTTGAAAACGCGTGCAATAGGCCATTATTAGCTCCTTCGGTAGCGCCACTATATTCGTTAATTTGTGCATAAAAAAACGCGGCAATCAGCCACATTAATGCACCCAGTAGTAAAGCGATGATCACAATGTCTTGATCTTTTTGCTGTGAAAAAAACCACATCATGATACCAAACGTTAAGGTGGCAAAACCGGCAATGCTCGCAGCAAGCCCGCTAATGTTACCGCGTTGCTGTTTAGGAATAACTTTGCCCAGCACATCTTTTGCAGCGACAGAGTTAAACCCTCTGGCAAGGCTAAATAAAATTAATAAGCCAATAATGGCGTAGCCTGCTTGTGCGCCCTTGAGGGTGAACGCCACCGCAACCATGGCTAAAATGCATCCTGCTTGCATCACTGCACCTATTACCCATACCCATTTACGAACGGGGAGTTTGCGAATAACGTTAGCAATAGCAAGTTGGGGCAGCAATGAACCCGATTCTCTAATTGGTACTAACCAAGCAATAAAACTCGCTGGTACATTTAAGCTTTGCATTAACCATGGCAGCGTTATTTTTGGATTAAGCAGTGCATCGGCAAATTTACTAAACAGCTGGCTAATGAGTAAAATAATAAAATTACCAGGTACTTCCTGACAGGCATTGTCGTCGATGGCCTTGCAAGCTCGGGCGTCTTCTTCATTGTTTAAGCGTTTATAGATTTGTTCTTTTGTCAGTTTTTTCACAATTAATAACTACGCTATCAGTGTAAATATTTAGATATATTAAGATGGTATGCTTAACTTTTCTACTGTTGGGATTACAAAGTCATTTTACCTGCTAAGAATAAAGGAACCCCAAATAAACACAAAAAAATCAGCTAAGCGCTGATTTTTTGTTTGTACTAAAGCAGCGTCTTATTCAAAATCACGAGCACTGTGGCGCTCTGCCATTTGTTCTTCTTCTGGGCCCCAAGTACGATTAACACGGCGGCCTCGTTTTACACCTGGGCGCACAGCTATTTGCTTAGCCCAACGAACCACATGGGTATAAGATGCAACATCTAAAAATTCGGCGGCATCATATAAGTCGCCTAATACCAGTGAGCCATACCATGGCCATATTGCAATGTCGGCAATTGAATATTCGCTGCCTGCCATGTATTCGTTGTCACTTAAATGGCGGTTTAGTACATCTAGCTGACGCTTAGTTTCCATGGTGAAACGGTCAATCGGGTATTGCATTTTGGTTGGCGCATAGCTGTAAAAGTGACCAAAGCCGCCACCTAAATAAGGCGCCGATCCCATTTGCCAAAACAGCCAATTACGACATTGTGTTTTAGCTTGAAAATCATTAGGAATAAGCGCATCAAACTTTTCGCCAAGGTATTGTAAAATAGCGCCTGATTCGAATACAGGGGTTGCTGGTGTTGTAGAGTGATCCATCAACGCAGGTATTTTTGAGTTTGGGTTTATATCAACAAAATCAGAGCCAAACTGGTCGCCTTCACCAATATTAATTAAATAAGCATCGTACTCAGCCTCAGTAATACCAAGCTCCAATAGCTCTTCAAACATAATACTGACTTTTTGCCCGTTGGGGGTCGCTAATGAGTAAAGCTGAAATGGATGTTTGCCAATAGGCAATGTTTTATCGTGAGTTGCTCCTGCAATTGGGCGGTTAATGTTTGCAAATTTACCGCCACTTTCACTGTCCCATGTCCATACTTTAGGCGGGATGTATTCGTTGTTTTCACTCATAAATAACCTCTATCTTTATTAAACGCGTGTTTTAGTTGTTGCTTGCTGATCTTTTAATTTATCTGCTTTTGCTAGTTTATAGCCTAAAAACAATCCACTTAATGCACCAAACAAATGGCTCTCAAACGAGATATGAAAACGCTGTAGTAATACGCCCCAGATAAAGCCGCTGTATAAAAATGCCACGATAACAGCGATAAAAATCGATTTAAATGAACGCCTTACAATGCCATAGCATAAAATAAAGCCCCACAAACCATAGATGACTCCGCTTAGACCCACATGAATATTACTGCGAGCAAACATCCAAACTAATAGACCACCTACTAAGGCGGTGAATATAAATACACTATAAAAGCGCTGTACGCTGTACTGGCAAATTAACCAGCTTAATACAGCAAATGGCAACATATTACTGGCAAAATGCCACCAGCTACCGTGTAAAAAGGGAGCACAAAGAATACCAACCAGCCCTTGAATACTTCTTGGATAAATACCTAAACCGTTTAAATTAATGCCTGGTAGGCTATTAATAAGCTGCAATACAAAACAAATAATAATAATGCTAAAAATAGCAAAGCGGGTACTGGTAATAAGTGAAAGCGTGTTTGGTTTAGTGGCCATAGTGTGATCCTAATTTACCGAAAGTGTTGCCAGTATAGGAATTGTATAAGGTAATGAAAAGCAATTAAAAAAGCACAGCATAAAATGCTGTGCTGATTTGAGTTGTTGGCTGCTCTATTAACCTAGTTTAGTTAATAGCTTTTTAGCTGCAAGTTCTGAGCTTGCTGGGTTTTGACCGGTGATCAATAAACCATCTTCTAGAGCAAGTACGCCCCAATCATCGGTTTTTTGGTAATCGCCACCTTTTTTGATAAGTTCGTCTTCAACTAAAAATGGAACAATGTCAGTAAGTTGTACAGCAGCTTCTTCGCTGTTAGTAAAGCCCGTTACTTTTTTACCGGCGACTAATGCATTGCCATCAGCGTCTTTAGCATTTAAAAATACCGCACTTGCATGACAGACGCCAGCGACTGGTTTTTGCTCTTTAATAAAGCTTTCAATGAGCGATACAGAATCGGTGTTATCGACTAAATCCCATAAAGGGCCGTGACCACCAGGGTAGAATACGGCGTCATAATCAGAAGAGTTTACTTCGCTTAAAACTTTAGTATTTGCCATCAGTGTTTGTGCACCACTGTCTGCATCGTAACGTTTGGTTGCCTCAGTTTGAAAATCAGCAAGTGTACTAGTTGGGTCAATCGGTGGCTGACCGCCGTTTGGAGAAGCCAATGTTACTTCAATACCTGCATCAACAAATGCGTAATAAGGGGCTGCAAATTCTTCTACCCAAAAACCAGTTTTTTCGCCTGTGTTACCAAGCTCTGCATGTGATGTAATAACCATTAGTATTTTTTTAGCCATGTAAGGTATTCCTTATGATGATTTAAATTAATTAATCTTGCTTGATAAACACTATATGCACTAAGAGAGCTTTAAACAACGATGATAAATTTAACTTAATTGATTCAATAATTGATACAATTAGGGGTTGAAGTTAAAACCGCATTGGAGCACCTATGAAAGTCTCGTTTGAACAGTTAAAAAGTATGGTGGTATTTGCACAAATTGTAGAGCAGGGCAGCTTAACTGCAGCGGCAAAACAATTAGGGCTTACCCGTGCTGTAGCGAGTTATCACTTAAAAAAATTAGAAACACAGCTTGAAGTGACGCTACTTAACCGTTCTACCCGCACCATGGCGCTAACCGAAGCCGGAATGGCCTATTATGAGCGTTGCCGTGTTATTACAGAGCAAGCTAATGCCGCTAATCAGCAAATAGAAAATATAAAAAGTGAACCTCAAGGGTTATTAAAAATAAGTTGCCCAGTAAATGTAGGGATGCAGTTAATTGTACCGGCAATAAATACCTTTAAACGTCAGTACCCTAAAATTGATATAGATTTACAGCTCACAGATGACGTTGTGGATATTATTAAGCACGGGTTTGATTTTGCAATTAGAGGGGTTGCACTGCGCGATTCGAACTTACAAGCCACTAAGCTCACTACTATGAGTACCTGTATTTGTGGTGCGCCCGATTATTTTGCGCATTTTGGTAAACCCACCACACCCGATGAGTTGGCAAAGCATCAATGGGTGGTTTATCAATTAGGCAGTAAAACGCTGACCTTACAAAAAGAAGGCAAAAAGGTCGATATTACAATGCAAGGTAGTTTAAGCACCAATAACGCTGCTGCACGCACTGCGTTTGTAGAGGCGGGGCATGGTATTGGCCGTATTCCACTTTATGATGCATGGCCAAAAGTACAAGCGGGTTTGCTGCAAATTATACTTGATGATTATAAAAGCAAAGACATTGAGCTTTATGGGGTGTTCCCGCCTGGGGCGGCGGGCTCTAAAAAACTGCGTTTGTTTATTGATTATTTAAAAGCGTATTTTGTAAAGCAACATACCGCATTAGGTATGCTTAAATAATAGCGCTTAAAGCACTCGGTTAAACAAAGCAACGGCTTGCTGATACATGGTGATAGCAAGTGCTGCGTCGTACCGCTCGCCTTCATCACGCATAAAGGCATGTTGCGCGTTCACTTCTTGCCATTGGTAATTAATACCCGTACTAACCGCTTGTTGATAAATTTTGTCGCGACCTTGTTGTGGCACATGGGGGTCTTGTTTTCCCCAAATAAAGTGGATTTCACCTTGTATATCGGCCATACGTTCAAATGAATTATTCCCTTTTTGTGCGGGAAGAGTATCGCTATGAATATCAGTGGGATATAAGCAAAAAGCAGCTTTTATTGCGGGGTTTAATGCGGCCCTATACGCTAAATGCCCACCAATACAAACACCCATTGCACCCACAGAGCCAGTACAATAATCGTGTGTTTGTACAAAGTCGATTAACGCTTGGGTATCGCTGTCGTGAGATTCAAGCGGTTTTGCCCATTTATCGTTATTGCCTTTATCTTTACCTTCGTCATCATAAGCAAGCACTGTCCCGATAGGGTTAAGCTCATGAAATACTTCTGGTACAAGTACCACAAAACCATGACTTGCCAAAATAGCGGCGCTGCGAGCAATAGGCGCGGTTTGCTGAAAAATCTCAGAGTAAAAAATAATGGCTGGGAATTGCCCGTGAGCGTGTGGGCGATAAACCGTAGTGCGCATTAACCCCGTTGGGGTAGGCAAGTCAGCATGGTGGTGTTGGATGATCATAAAAGTGCTCAGTTAAATCATATATAAAATATATGGTAACTGAGCGCGATAAAATAAACACGCCTTAAAGTTTAAATACTTGCAGGCATGTTATTACAACTAGCATAGTAACTTACGGTTGCTGGCCAATCGGAAAAGATACCCATTACACCTACGTCTTGCGCTAACACATCAACCACAGTGAACATATCGCCATCGTTATCTATAACATCACTAATTGACTGATAATAATAACCGCCACCTTGATTTAGAGGGCCTGAGCGCTCAAGACTCCATGCAATGATACTAAGCCCCGCGGCTTTAGCGTCAATGGCATACTGTGAGGGAACAATATTACTGTTGTTATCTATGCTTAATAGCATCCATATGGGTGGCGCAATAATTTTAACGCCGTCGTTTACGAGCTCTGCCATAGATGGCTGCCATGTTACAGCGTTGTTTGGATCAAACCCTGCATTGCTGTCGCGCCCATCTAAATAGACACTCTGCGCTGCAAATTCAGGATTAGTATTAATCCAATATTCTACGTCGGCTAAATTAAATGATTGCGGATACACTCGCGAAGCGGGTACATCCATTTGCGTGTATTCATCCAGCATTTTTTGTGCGTATTGCGTTTGGGTCATACCGTTAAAAGGCATACTTACTTGAGGGGATTTAAGCTCTGGGGTCATTTTTACTCCCAGCTCTTTAAAGAGTGCAATACTTTGTTTGTGGGTCATGAGTGTACCAGAGGTGGCGTATAAGTCAGTGCGCCAACTGGGTGTACTTTTCATGTAATCGCTAACATTGGTGGCACTGGTGTTCGCGCCATCCATCTTGCCCTCAAGAGTTAAAAATTCTGTCAAACTAATATCACTGGTACAACATTTAGCTGAAGCAGGCGTGCCACTGTTAGAGTTTGCTGGGGTAAATGGCTCACTACATTTAGCAGCCAATGTTGGAATGGCTAAAATATTGGTGGTGGTGTGCAAGTCGCACTGAGAATGACGACATACTAGCTCTTTATCATTGGTAAAGGTTACATCGCATTCGACAACACCTGCTCCCATGCGAGCGGCTGCAATATAAGATTCTTTAGTGTGTTCTGGGTATTGCATTGGAGCACCGCGGTGACCAATTGAAAAATCAGTACGATAAAAAGGACCTTCCTTGCACGATTCTAATTTTGTTTTTAGTGCGCTGCTAGCCATAGCGTCAACTAGGTAGTCTGGGCGAGTACCTAGTTGAATATTAGTGCCTTGTGCTACTTCAACAATAACCGGGGTAGATACTTCAACAATTTCAACGTCAGTGTTGGTAACAACCACTTCTTTTTCGACTATTTTTACATCGTCATCACAGCCAGTAAGTGAGCTTAATAATAAAAAAGTTGTTAGAAAAGGTATGCGCTTCATTATTTGTCCTTAAAAATAAAAGTGGACGCTACCTTACTAATTATTAATGACAATTTCACTACAGAGTGATTAATTTGCTGATTTAGTCATTATTTGGTTTACCACTAAGGCAACCAGCATCACTCCCGCGCCAATGCTTAATCTAAGTAGGTCAGCGTCTCGATTCCAAATAAGCACATTAACAATTATACCGGCAGGAATAAGTAAGTTGTTCATCACCGCCAGCGCACCAACATTGACAAGCGTCGCGCCTTTATTCCACATAAAGTAGCCTAAACCAGAGGCCACAATACCTAAATAAATCAGTATGCCCCATTGAGTTGAGGTACTTGGTAATTTGTTAAGATCACCAAATAAGGCGTAACAGGCGCTTGCAACAATTAGTGCGCCAATAAAAAACCAACCAAATACGGTTTTATCATCGAGTTGTTTATTAAGCATTAATCGTTTGTAGGTTACTTGGCCGATGGCAAAACTAATATTAGCGCCTTGAACCAGTAATAATCCGACTAAAAAGTTACTGTCTAAGTTTTCATAACGAATGGTAATAGCACCTAGTACGGCAATAAACGCAACGATAAAAAACTGCGGATTAAACTGTTTATTTAGCGCATCGTTTAAAAGCGTAATGTAAAGCGGGGTCATTACAGTAAATAACAGCACCTCAGGCACACTTAAAAACAAAAATGAGTGGTAATAAAAGCCATACATAACCCCCAGTTGCAGTGCGCCTATCAGCATGAGTTTACATGCAAGCGGGGTGGGGATTTTCTTTAAAAAAGGCAAAAATACTAACGCTGCTAAAGCAACACGAATTAACACACTAAACCATGCATCAACTTGGCCTGCTAAATACACACCAATTAAACTAAACGAAAACGCCCAAAGAAGGGTAACTGCAAATAAATAGCCCATAACACTCATCTTGTCTTAAGTAATGGTGTCAGTTTATCTGTTATATATTGTTCTATAAACAATAAAAGCCCGCAAGCGGGCTTTTATATCAGCTGATTAAAAATATTAATTAATCAACTAAACCACGGCGCTTAAGCAGGGCGTCAGTGGTTGGTTTTTGGCCTCTAAACTCAATGTAGCTTTGCATTAAGTCACGGCTATTACCTTTTGATAGGATCTCTTTACGGAACTTATCGCCATTTTCGCGCGTTAAGCCACCGTTGTTTTCCATGTGAGCAAACGCATCGGCTGCAAATACTTCAGTCCACAGGTAAGCGTAGTAACCTGCTGAGTAACCACCTGCAAACGTATGGCTAAAGTAGTTTGATTTATAACGCGGCGGAACAGGGTAGTAATCAATACCATGTGCCTTTAATGCGTCACTTTCAAACTGCTGTACGTCAGTTATTTTCTTATCAGAACCAAATGAATGCCATTCCATATCCAGTAGTGCTGCTGCTAAATATTCAGTGGTACCAAAACCTTGGTTGAACTTTTGCGACTCAAGTACTTTATCAAGTAGTGCTTGAGGAATTGGCTCTCCAGTTTTGTAATGTTTAGCGTAGTTAGCAAGTACCGTTGGTTCAATCATCCAATCTTCGTGTGCTTGTGATGGAAATTCAACAAAGTCACGTGCTGTTGCAGTACCCGCTAGGCTTGGGTATTTAACGTCAGAGAATAAACCGTGTGCCGCATGACCAAACTCGTGGAACATAGTTGATACTTCGTCAAACGTCATGAGCGTTGGCTCGCCTTCAGCCGGCTTTGGAATGTTTTGTGCGTTGTAAATAACAGGTTTAGTGCCTTTTAAGCCGCTTTGGCTTACGTATGCACTCATCCATGCACCGCCACGCTTACCTTCACGTGCATATGGGTCCATGTAAAATAAACCAATTGCGCTGCCATCGGCGTTAAATACTTCAAATGCCATTACATCGTCGTGGTAAACCGGCAGGTCTTTACGCTCTTTAAAGGTAATACCGTAAAGTTTTTCCATAGCGAAGAACAGGCCGTTATGGATAACCGACTGCATTTCAAAATAAGGCTTAACTGAGGCTGGATCAAGGTCGTATTTTTCAGCGCGTACTTTTTCTGCGTAGAAAGACCAATCCCATGGTTTAAGTTCAAAGTTTTCACCCGAATCATTAATTACTTTTTGAATTGCTTGTGCTTCTGCTTTCGCTTTTTCAACGGCTTTTGGCGCTAAGTCATCTAAAATGCCGTACACGTTATCAGTAGTTTGCGCCATGCGTGAAGTCATTACATAAGAAGCCCAATCTTTAAAGCCTAACAGTTCTGCTTTTTGTGCGCGCAGGTTAGTTTCTTTAATAATGATAGGGCCATTTGTTTTAGCAGCACGATTGGTTGATGCTTTAAAAATTTGCTCACGTAGTTCGCGATTTTCAAGGCTTGCTAAAATAGGCTGTTGCGTGGTGTTTACTAAGGTGATCATGTAGCCATCTTTGCCTGCTTTTTTAGCAGCGGCTGCAAGACCGGCAATTTCACCTTCAGATAATCCCGCAAGTTTGCTTTTATCAGTAACCATAATGACGTCTTCTTTAAACGATTTTAATACGTTTTGAGAAAACTCAGTTGATAGTTTTGCAAGCTCTGCGTTGATTTCACGCATTTTTGCTTTTTCAGCATCGTTTAATTTTGCACCGGCTTTTACAAACTGTTTGTAGTAAAAATCGACTAGGCGTTGATCTTCAGCGCTTAACTTATCTTTATTGTCGTACACCGTTTGTACACGTTTAAACAATGCACCATTTAAATAAATGTCATCAGAGTGAGCCGAGAAAACTGGCGCCATTTTTTTATCAATACGTTGGTATTCATCGTTTGAAATAAGGCCTGATAGGTTATAAAACGCAGCTGATGCGCGGTTTAGTAGCTCGCCTGCCAGCTCCATTTCAACTAAGGTGTTTTCAAAAGTGGCTGGCGCTGGGTTGTTGGCAATTGCCAATATTTCTGCATTGTGCTGTGCAATACCTGCATCAAATGCGGCTTCGTATTCAGTCGTACCAAACTTATCAAACTCAGGTGCCATGTATTGAAGTGGACTTGGTTTGAACAATACATTGCTTGCGTTAATGTCTTGAACTTGCGCTGCGGTTTCTTGTGTTGTTTCTTTAGTGCTCTCAGAAGAGCAGGCAGATAATAAAAGTGCACTAGCAATCGTAGTGGCAATCAGTGTTTTACGCATAATAACTCCATAGAAAAAATAGCCGAAATAGGCTTAGTGAGTCGAAAACACAGTTAACTTACCAAATTTTGACTTATATACAACAAAGTTTATCTATTTAAAGCAGGATTTAAACGCAAATTAGATTGCAAAAATAGCTTTAGTAGATAAAAGCAGCAGTACACAGCCCAAATTACCCCAAGGTCAAGGCAAGCATGTCGACACGAGGCAATCACGGTTGTTTTACCGTCATTATTTTAAACAGACTGTTACTTATTTAATTTAACCACATGCTAGACTCACTCAATTATTAGCATTTACTGATTTACAAACTGCTAGCTTATTTTTATATGGAATAATCATGAATATAGAACAAATTAACGACATACTAGGTTTTGTGCTGTTTAGTTATAACGACGTACATATTACGGTTGCTAAAGTCATTCAAGTCCCACTGATTTTATTTACTATGTGGTTTGTGGTTACACGTATTGGTAAATTGATTAAGAAGTCATTACTTGCTCGAAAAATGAGCCCAGATGCAGTGCATTTATTCACGCGTTTTTATTTTATTTTAAGTATTGCGATTTTACTTTTTACCTCCCTTGAGGTGCTCAACATTCCACTAACCGCATTTGCCTTTGTATCGGGTGCCATTGCCATTGGTGTGGGGTTCGGTGCACAAAATATTATTAATAACTTTATTAGTGGCTGGATATTAATGTGGGAGCGTCCAATCCGCATTGGCGATTTTCTAGAAGTTGGCACTGCAAAAGGGGTGGTTGAAACTATTAACACTCGCTCTACCCGCATTCGCAGAAACGACGGGGTGCATATGCTGATCCCGAATAGCCAGTTATTAGAAAATACGGTTACAAACTGGACGCTCATTGATGGCAATGCACGCTCGTCGGTAAGCGTAGGCGTAGCTTATGGCTCTGATGTATTACTGGTTAAAAAGTTAATTCAGCAAGTATTAGATGAACATGAAGCCATACTCGTAACGCCCCAATCAACCGTGTTGTTTGATGACTTTGCTGACAGCTCGCTGGTCTTTAATGCTATTTTTTGGGTGTGCGCTGAGTCTGAAACTCGCTTAAGGCAAGTGCGCAGTGATATTCGTTTTAGTATTTATGAAGTGTTTGAACAACACGATGTGGTTATTGCATTCCCGCAGCGAGATATTCATATTGATGGTGAAATTGCACTGACGCGTTCTTTAGTGAAAAAGTAGTATCTAAAAAGCACCGCCATATTTGGCTATATTTTTTACTGGTTTATTGTAAGGACATATGTCCGCTTTTGGGTGTTTTTGTTGCTAAAAGTACACTAAAAGTCGGGATAGTGCGCTTAAGTGTTAAAAATAAGTTTATATTTTTCGCGCTCAGTATGCGGTAAATTAATTACAGCATGGTATAATCTCGCGCATTCAGTCAGCCTTATTTATGCCGTTTTTGTACTCTCGGTAATAAGGTCCGCGCCGCATAGAGCAAGTCGCGAAAAATTGACTGAATCCGTAATTATTTAATTGCGCAACACATCAACCGTTGAACAAGAGTGCACTAAAAAGGTTAACCCCGACATGAAAGCAATGAAAAGATCTACGTTAGCAACCCTTATCAATGCAACGTTGTTCTCTGCCGTAGCAGGTACTTCAATTTCAGCTGTAGCCGCTGAGCAAGAAACTACTGCTAAGAAGAACCAACTAGAAGTTATTCAAGTAACAGCTCGTAAACGAGTAGAAAATGCCCAAGAGGTTCCTGTTGCTGTTTCAGCCCTGCAAGGCGATAGCTTAGATGCTTACAGCTCAGCTGGTATGGATATTCGTTTTATGAATGCGAAAATCCCAAGTTTATCTATTGAATCTTCATTTGGCCGTTCATTCCCACGCTTTTATGTACGTGGCCTTGGTAACACTGATTTCGATTTGAATGCTTCACAGCCTGTGTCGCTTGTGGTTGATGAAATTGTACAAGAAAACGCAATCTTAAAAGGTTTCCCTGTATTTGACGTAGCACGTGTTGAAGTGCTTCGTGGCCCACAAGGTACGTTGTTCGGCCGTAATACGCCTGCTGGTCTAGTTAAATTTGATACCGTAAAACCAAGCCAAGAATTTGAAGGCTATGGCTCTGTATCTTACGGTAGTCGTGGTGCTGTTGACTTTGAAGGCGCTGTTGGTGGTTCATTAACAGATCGTTTATCAACACGTGTTTCAGTACTTTGGCAAGATAAAGACGATTACATTGATAATCGTGCACCAGGTTTTGAGCAAAAAGATGCCTTAGGCGGTTATACTGAACAAGCAGCCCGTATTCAATTTTTATATGAAGGTGACGATTTCACTGGATTATTTAATTACCATGGTCGTGATTTAGATGGTTCACCAATTCCGTTCCGTGCCAATACTATCAAGCCTGGGACTAACGAATTAGTTGATGACTTTGAGAATGACGTGGTGTATCACGATGCCGCATCTCGTGCGACGCAACAAGTTGAATCACAAGGTGCAAGCCTTAAGCTTGAGTGGGACTTAGCTAACCATACAGTAACGTCAATCTCTGGTTGGGAAAGTGCAGAAATTTACTCTCGTGCTGACATCGATGGTGGTTTGGATACATCTAATCTTCCTAATTATACGGGACCAGGTTCTACTCCTTTTTCTTCAGAAAGTGCTGATGGTATTCCAGACCAAGACCAATACACGCAAGAACTTCGCTTATCAAGTAACTTTGCCGGTGATGTAAATTACCAGGTGGGTGTTTTTTACTTCGACGAAGCATTAACAATTGAAAACTTTAGCTATGATACAGCCAATAATGGCGTATTAAATGGTTTTGTTAGCCAGCAGCAAGACACTAAAGCGTGGGCTGTGTTTGGCTCAGTTGATTACACCATTACTGATGATCTGAAAGTAACCGCGGGTCTTCGTTATTCAGATGATGAGAAAGAGTTCTCAGCAAATCGTACATTTGGTCCATTACCAGGTGAGGCAGGTGCTCCGTTATTTATTGAGCGTGATGTAAGTGATGATCACGTAAGCTGGGATTTATCAGCTAACTATAAAATCAACGATGATGTAAATTGGTATGGCCGTATTGCTAACAGTTTCCGCGCACCAAGTCTTCAAGGTCGTATCTTATTTGGTAGTGAAGTAACCGTTGCAGATTCAGAGACGGTTACTTCGTTTGAGACAGGTATTAAATCTGATGTGTTAGATGGCCAAGGCCGTGTTAACGCAACCGTATTTTATTACACTATGGACGACCAACAGCTAACAGCTGTAGGTGGTGGTGCTAACTTTAACCGTTTATTAAATGCAGATAAAACAACTGGCTATGGTTTTGAGCTTGATTCTGAGTGGGTGTTAAGTGATGAGCTAAATGCTACATTTAATTTAAGCTATAACAAAACCGAGCTTAAAGACGATACTCTTAGTATTGCTGCACCAAGTCGATTGGAGCTTTTAGATCCAATCATCAATGGTCAAGCTATGCTTGATGGCAACAGCTTACCGCATGCACCAGAGTGGATCTCTAACATCACACTTCGTTACACTAAAGAACTCGCTGAAGGTGAATTCTTCACTTACGCTGATGTGTCGTACCGTAGTGAAATTGACTTTTTCTTATATGAATCAGTTGAGTTTGAAGGTAAGCCATTGACAGAAGTAGGCCTACGTGCTGGTTATGCATGGGCACAAGGCGACTACGAATATGAAGTATCAGCATTCGTGCGTAACCTATTTGACGAGCAACAAGCAATTGGTGGTGTTGATTTCAACAACAACACAGCAATGGTTAACGAAGAGCGTTACATTGGTGCTGAATTTAAAGTTAACTTTTTCTAATAGAAAAATTTAACGTTAAATTGTAATTATTGATAAAAGCCTGCCTAGTGCAGGCTTTTTTATTTTTGTAGAGCTGCTAAAGTAGCGCTCATATGTTTATTAAAGAGAAAAAGTAATGGCTGGATTTTGGAATTACCGTGTAATTTTTTGTGAAGCAACCAAAGATGAAGCAGCGCAATATCAAATACATGAAGTGGAATATAACCTAAATGGTAAAGTAACTAACTGGTCAGAAACGGGTGCAGCGCCGTTTGGTACTTCGTTAGATGAACTAAAAGATGATGCTGAGCGCTTAAAAACCGCATTTGAAAAACCCGTACTTAAAGTGATGCGCAAAGCCCGTGGTTACGAGTTAGTTGATGTAAACACCGGTGAAGACGCTTATGCTGAGCCGCCAGCAGGCTTGACTGAGTAACACACATTAATGAAAGGTGCTTAGGCACCTTTTTTAATATTCAGGGCATAGGCTAAACAGCTAATTTACCGCCTTTAATGCCTTATGCTGCAGATATTTTATTCGCGGTTAAAGAGCAAGGCTTAAAAATGGCGTTAGTAACAGGCAGCGCACGCCATGAAGCTGAGCCAATACTAAAAGGATTAGGGTTTTATGATTTATTTGATACGGTGGTTACAAAAGACGATGTAACCAATCCAAAGCCTGCCGGTGATCCTTATTTATTAGCACTTAAAAATATGCAGGTCGCTGCAAAAAATGAGATTGCTGTTGAAGGTACCTTCACTGGTGTAACAGCAGCAAACAATGCAGCCTTAGCCGTTGTAGCGATTGCTAATAAGCACACTGAGCAGCACGACTTCAGTAAAGCAACACAGCAAATGCATAACCTTGAAGAATTTTGGCAATGGCTTCAATCTCAACTATAGTTTAAGCCATATTTAAATTTGCAAGGATGCAGTTATGGTTACTATTCAAAGATACCTATTTATTTTTTTTACGCTTTTTAGTGCGAGTTTATTAGCGCAATTGCCGCAGGTGCAACTTGCTAATGTTTATGATGAAACTAAGCATGAGGATATTCGCCAATACTTGGTGAGTGAAAAGTTTGACGGCGTTAGAGCAATATGGACGGGGAAACAATTTGTTACCCGCCAAGGTAATCCAATTAATCCTCCTAAGTGGTTTACCGCCCCTTTGCCTGATGTTTGGTTAGACGGTGAGTTATGGACCAAGCGGGGGCAATTTTCTGTTCTCAGTGGTATTGTTAGAACAAAAATACCCAACGACTTACTCTGGCAAACAGTGACTTATCAAGTATTTGATATGCCAGATACAAGCACGCCTTTTCATCGTCGCTATCAAAATTACCTGACACTCATTACTAAGTTAAATAGCCCCCATATAAAGGCGGTTAAGCAATATCAATTTAGCGACAATCAACAACTAAGTGATTACTTTAATGAGGTCACCAAACAAGGCGGGGAGGGCGTTATGCTTCATTTAGCAGAGGCTAAGCATTCGAGTGGTCGCTCCAGTGCATTGTTAAAACTCAAACCTTATTTGGATGCTGAAGCGCTAGTTATTGAACATTTACCAGGTAAAGGTAAATACACAGGTATGCTCGGGGCATTGCGAGTGCAAACCAAGCAAGGCGTAACCTTTTCTATTGGCACGGGCTTTAGTGATGAAGAACGCAAGCGTCCGCCAGCCATTGGTTCAACAATCACTTATCGATACCACGGATACACTAAAAATGGTTTACCGCGTTTTGCTAGCTTTTTGCGAGAAAGACCCGAAAAATAAAGAGTGTAGGTCAATTCAGTATATATTTTTTAGCAATTATGCTAAATTGCGCGGCCTTTTTGGTAATGTTTGGTGATCTATGTTTGTTGGTTTTGATTATGGTAGTTCTAATTGTGCTATGGGTGTTTTAAACGAAGAGCGTGTTCAGCTCATCCCTTTAGAGCAAGGCAAACATTATCTTCCATCAACTTTATACACACATCATAGCGCTTTAGTCGTTGATTTTGTTGCGCAGCATTTGCAGGGCTCAGAGCATGAGCATGCCTATAAAACCGCGCGCCAACCCTTACTTAATACACTCCCGCGAATTAAATCAGACCTAGACTTACAAGCCGGAGACGACACTCTATTTATTGGCCGTGAGGCAATTAGTGAATATGTACAATTTCCTGAAGAGGGTTATTTTGTAAAATCCCCTAAATCATTTTTTGGCGCAACGGGCTTAAAGCAAGGGCAAATCAATTTTTTTGAAGATATTGCCACAGCAATGATTTTAAAAATAAAACAACGTGCTGAATTATCGTTAGGGTATACGCTGAGCCAAACTGTTATTGGGCGCCCAGTGAATTTTCAAGCGGTCGGTGGTGAGCAGTCAAACCAACAAGCCGTGGGTATTTTAACACGCGCAGCAAACCGAGCGGGCTTTAAAGATGTTGAGTTTTTATATGAGCCACTCGCGGCTGGGATTGATTATGAAAGTGATTTAACGCAAGACCAAAAAGTATTGGTGATTGATATTGGCGGTGGTACCAGTGACTGCTCATTTGTACAAATGGGGCCAAGTTTTAGGAATAAGCAACAACGAGATGCAGACTTTTTAGCGCATAGCGGAAAGCGAGTAGGCGGAAACGATTTAGATATTGCTTTGAGCTACCATGGTTTAATGCCGTTACTCGGGCTTGGCAGTACGTTTAAGTCAGGTTTACCACTACCTAATCAAGCATTTTGGCAAGCTTGTAAAATTAACGATGTGAAATTACAGAGCCAGTTTTATAGTGCCCAGCATTATCGTGAACTCAGTGCGCAGTTACGCGATGTCAGCGCTCCTGAACTTTATAAACGACTTATTCACTTACAGCAAAATAAGCAAGGTCACCAATTAGTTCAACAAGCTGAAGCGGCTAAAATTGCATTAACATCCGCAAATAGTTTTAATTGTGATTTAGCCTTTTTAGATAACTCATTAAGCAAAGATATTTCAGTCGCTGATTTAGCGCTTGCTGTTGACGATAGCATAAGTCAGATTGTTACCTTGGCTAAACAGGCAATTACTGATGCGAATACCACTCCCGATGTGATTTACTTAACGGGAGGGAGTGCACAGTCTCCATTAATTAAAGCAGCGTTGAGTGAGCATTTAGGCAACATAAAAATGGTGAACGGTGATCACTTTGGTAGTGTAACTGCTGGCCTTACTAAATGGGCCAGCATACTTTATAAGTAAGCTACTATAGAGATATTTGTCGGGTTGCGAGGTATTTTTCGTAATCTGGCAATGTTCGCTCAAGCTCTATATCCATTAATGGTGAGCTAAGTAGCATATCGGCACTCACTTCATTACACGCCACAGGAATATTCCACACAGCAGCTAAACGTAGCAGAGCTTTAACATCGGGATCATGCGGTTGCGAGGCTAAAGGGTCCCAAAAAAAGACTAATACATGTATTTCATGCTCCGCTATTTTCGCCCCGAGTTGTTGATCGCCGCCCATAGGGCCACTTAATAATTGAATAACATCAAGCCCTGTTGTTTTCTCAATTAAATGCCCAGTAGTCCCTGTGCCATATAAAGTGTGTTTACTTAGAGTGGCCTTATGTTTTTCGCACCATAACTTAAGCGCGGCTTTTTTGCCGTCATGTGCTACTAAGGCTATATTTTTTTGCGCAGGTAGAGATTGTATTTTTTGATCCATGCTGATTCTTATTAGTTAGAGTAATAAATTGATAGCCAAGGCAATAAATACAATGCCTGTGAACCTATCAATCCAGAGCTGGCTATTTGGGTGATTTCTAAAAAATTGAGCTATTTTATCGCCGAAATAAATATACGTGCAGTCAATCGGAAAAGCAAAGATTGGATACAGTAGCCCAAAAAACGCCAGCTGAAAGGTTGCAGATGACAAGCTAGGGTCAACAAATTGTGGGATAAAAGCAATAAAAAACAAAGCCACCTTAGGATTAAGCACTTCTGTCATCATGGCTTGAAACATGACATTTTTGTTTTTATTGGTTGTAACATGCGGTTTATCGCTTTGCTCACAAGATGGTGGCATAAACGTGCCTTTAAGCATCATAAAACCTAAGTAACATAAATAGGCTGCACCTGCATATTGTACGCTGGCATAGGCAGTTTCAGAGGCTTTTAAAATAGCGCTTAAACCGACAACCGCAAAAAATGTATGTACTACGCCACCTAACGCAAAGCCAAAAGCACTCTGCATACCTGCTTTTCGCCCATTTGCAAAAGTTTGCGCCATTAAAAACGCGTTTGATGGTCCAGGCGCAACGGCCATTAAAAAGCTAGCGAGTAAAAATGAAAGTAAAAAGTCAGGATTGATCATTAAACAGTACGAAAAAGAAGTGATGAGTGATTTTATCAAGCAAATACAAAAATAAAAAGCGGGCATATTGCCCGCTAAGTTGAGGATACTAAGTTGTTATAAAACTAGCCGTTATGCTTTTAAACATAACGAAGTGCTAAATTTATTAAAAACTAACGGTGATATTATTTGAGCACACCGTAGTGCTCAGCGCTTCACATACTTGATATGTATAGGTGCCGCCACCTTTAGTATTTATACTGTCGGTGTAGGCATTATTATTTGCAGTGGTAATGACTTTGCTACCATTGCGGTAGATATCAACTTGGCTTGTTGCTGCGCCATTCCAACTTAAATCAACAAATTTAGTGCCTTTTGATTTGTAACCTGAAGCGCTAAGAGAAATATCATCAACGCCTGGCTCGGGATCAACACCACCAGTATCGCCACCCGCACAGCCGTTTGCTGTAAGGTAAGCATCAGCGTCAGCCGCTTTTACAATACCATAGCCAAAGTAATCATCACGACCAGCAGCCCCTTGATCTTGCGCAGTTGCCTTTAACGCATCGCGAATTTCTGTGCCTGTACAGTCACTATGATTAGACCATACTAGCGCAGCAATACCTGAAACTGCAGGCGTTGCCATTGACGTTCCACTCATAAAGCCATAATCAGTTGCGCCAATATTAATTGTCACGTTTGTACTAGCGACTAATGCACTACGATCTTCAAATGCAGCGCCTACAGCGGGAATTGTAGTATCGTTGGTATCACCTAGTGTTGCGTATAACATGCCAGCTTCATTGTTGATAATAACCGCACCTACACCGCCTGAGTTTTCACAGTTAGCGACTTTGTCATAAAATGAAATAACGCCGCGGTCAATCATACATACTTTACCAGCCGCCGCTGGATCAACTGTTTCGCCAGTTCCCATAAAGTAGGTACTCGCAGTGATTTGACCTGCATTTTCCATTGCTGATGAATTATATGCTGTGCCATCGGCTGACATACTCGCTGCTGTAGCCATACCTGCAGGGTAGGTCGATACCGTATCAACACCACCAGCAGTTACTTCAACACAAATTGTTTCATCATTAGTTGCGCGTTTACCACGGCCAGATGAACAGCTTGGGAATTGTGAAAAGTCAGCAATTTGATTATCGGCATCATTAGCGCCGACCATCATAACTGATGGGTAGCCTACAGGGTAAGAACGTACGTTATTACCATCATTACCCGCGGCAGCAACTACAAGGCCGCCAGCATTAGTAAAGTTAGCAAAAGCATTTGATTCTGTACTGTTTGAGCCGCCGCCCCCTAAGCTCATGCTAATAATATTTGCACCTGCTTGAGAACATAAATAAGCCGCTTGAGCTAAATCAGATGAGTAACCCCAGCCTGATTCGTTAAATACTTTAATAATGTGCATTGCCACACCCGGTGCCATACCTACCACACCAAGGTTGTTGTCTGCAGCACCAATTGTACCGGCTACGTGAGTACCATGTGGGCCGCCATTATCAAACCAATTACCGGTGCCACTGTCGTTATCACCGGTGATGTTGCCCCAAATAAAGTCAGGGTTTGAGCTATCTAAGCCGGAATCGATAACACAGACTTTCATGCCTGCATTGGCATCAAAAGTTACTTGATCAACCTGTGATTAATAAACGGCATAAGGCGTAATTTGCTGCTGCATTGCATCGCCTACATCATCGTTAAATAATGACATTGGAACGCGCTTATGATCTTCTTCAATGAGTTTAATATGTGGGTTGTTGAGTAGGCCTTTTAAGCTACTTAAATCTTGACCAGTAAATTTTGCGGCAATAAATCCATTACCATCTACTTTAATCTCACCACCTAGTTTTTTAGTAAGCGCTTTAACAACACCTTTTTTATTATTATCAACTTGAATGATGAAGCGATCGTTTGCAGCTTGGGCAGTTCCGGCTGCAAAAATACCAGTAAGAACTAATGCTAAGGCGAGTTTATTCTTTTTCATATTATAATATCCTAGAATTAATTGGTTAACTTTCTGTTAACTTAAACCGACATTAAAATAATAAAAAGCAAAAAACAAGGTGTTTTATCTACAAAAACGAAATTGTTTAACTTTAAAGTAGCCAGTATTAAACAAAAAATATACATTTGTATTTGAATTAGGGGGCGGCTAATCAGGTAAAACCTGAATTAGCCAAAATTGAAGAGTAATAGAAAACGCTTTAGCGCCTAAGCATATTTAGTATAACGAAATAGTAAGTAAGAAAAGGGAATTAATAATAAAAAGTGTGTGCCTATAAGCTCGGGTGTAGATAAGTTTAAATATTGAGTAATAAACACCAATAAACTTGCCCCACTCATTTGCATCGCTCCTAAAAGAGCTGAGGCGGTGCCAGCTTGCTTAGGGAACAGACTTAAAGCTCGTCCAGCGGCAGAGCCAAGTGTTAAAGCAAAACCAAAGGCAGCAATAAACATAGGGATCATTAATGCCAATGGCGTTTTATATTGGCTTAATAACAACATAAGTAAGCCGGCACTCACTAGCACTAAAAGGCCTATTTTTAAGGCTCTTTTAGGTTGGCGTTTAATGTAAATAGGCATAATAAAACTAGCAAGAATACTAAGCACTGCATTGAGCGAGAACCAAAAGGTAAAGTCGGCTACGCTGCCACCTAATTCAGTAATGAGCCAACCAGGAGCCAGTGTTACAAACACTAATATGGCTGACATAGTGACCATACATAACAAGCTATTAAATAAAAATAATGGGGTTGAAATGATGGGGAAAAAGCGTCTTAAATCTAAAATATGCCCCTGGTAATGACTGTCTGCTGGTCGTGTTTCCCTAAACAAGAATAAAGTGACAATAAACCCCAGTAATGCAAAACCGGTTAAAAATAGAAAGTTCATTTGCCAACCAAACTGTACGGTTAGCCAAGCACCTAAAATGGGCGCTAATGCTGGAATAAAGCAAACTATACCGTTTAGATAGGTAATTATTTGGCCACTGCGTTCACTACCAAACTTATCTCTTACTATTGCAAAAGCGACAACAAAGGTAGCGCACGCGCCTAACCCTTGAATAGCACGAGCAAACATCAGTACTAAAAAGCTAGGAGCATAATATGCACCCAATGCCGCCAGTCCATACAAGGCGACCCCAGTTAAGGCGACGGGCTTTCTGCCAAAACGATCAGCGAGTGGACCTGCAATTAATTGCCCCAAACCAACAGTAAGCATAAAAATAGCCACCGTTTGCTGTACTTGCTTTTCGCTCACTGAGAATTGCTCTGCGATAGTGGGAAAGGCAGGCAGGTAAATATCAATGCCCATCGGACAAAAAATGACGAGTAACGCTAAGATAAGTAATAAAGTAAAATTGGGTTTAGCGGGCTGTGTATGCATCAGGTCTCCTTTTGTCGGTATTTTAAGTGGCGACTGATGAAAAAGAAAGGGCTTATGGCCGATGTATCAGCCAAGTTACCTACTTTTAACCTTATTATGATTATTTTTGTTTAAGTATCACACTTCTTTAAACTGATCCGATGTGTTAATTTGCTTTTTAAGCAAAGACAACGGAAAAATAATAATGAGTAATGAGTCTGCATTAATTAAAACATGGCATAAATTTAAAAAGTGGCCATGCGGTAACTGGCTTTTCAGTAAAGCCGTGTGTTTCAAGGCACCTTATTTTGGCTCTATGAAACCCACTATTTTAGATTTAAAAGCAGGGCACTGTAGTGCAGTGGTTAAAAACACACGCCGTGTACATAATCATATTGGAACAATTCATGCGATTGCTCAATGTAATTTGGCTGAGCTGTGTGCAGGAGTAATGGTGGATGCGACGGTACCGCATAAAACACACCGTTGGATACCTAAAGGTATGACAGTACAATATTTAGCTAAAGTAGACACAGACGTTACCGCGATTGCTGAAATTGAGTTACCTCATCAATGGATTGATAAAGAAGATTTAGTGGTGCCGGTAAAGCTTTACAATACCCGAAATGAGTTGGTGTTTACTGCAGATATAACCATGTACATCACAAAGAAGAAGTAATTGCTAAATTATATTTTTATATAAAGCACTAAAAAAAATGGTTTAGTTTATTGACTAAACCATTTTTTGTTCAGGTTTAACTTTTTGCAGTAGACGACTTGTTTACAAACGAAAGGCCACTGTCTTCATTATCAACAATGGCTTTTACATCGTTAACCGGTTTTGGTTTATCTTTAGCATGCTCAATGACTTCTTTTTCAAAGCGCTGCTTTAAACTACCTTCAATAATCGCACCGGCTTCTATGCTTAGTGTGTCATGAAAAATATCGCCAAGTACATGGGCATTATTTTCGATCTTCACTTCGCTTGCATTTAAAGAGCCTATGATTTTACCTTTAACAACAACGCTGCTCGCCTCAACAACGCCTTCAACAACACCGGAGGAGCCGATAACTAAATGCTCAGCTTTAATATCACCGTCAATACGTCCATCAAGTTGCACTTCACCTTGGCTAACTAAAGAGCCTGTAATACGCACATCGTTAGAAATAATTGAGGGAGTATGACTCACTCGCTTGATTGATGAGTCCGTTTTTGCTTGTTTATTTTTACCAAACACGAGAAAGCGCCTTTGTTATTTTTAGTGGATTGACATGCTTGTCGTCTATTAATACTTCATAGTGTAAATGAGTACTTGTACTTCTTCCGGTACTGCCCATTAAACCAATGACATCGTGCTTTGCAACAACTTGGCCTTTTTTAACATTAATTTTGTTTAAGTGACCAAAGCGCGTTACAACGCCATTTTTATGTTCTAATTCAATAAAGTTACCATAACCACCATTGCGTCCAGCTCGGCGTACCGTTGCATCGGCAGGGGCAAAAATTTCTGTTTTATGCCATCCAGCTAAATCAACGCCTTTATGAAATGCGCGTCTTTTATTCATGGGATCTTTTCGAAGCCCAAAGTTGCTCGAAATATAATATTTTGCGGCAGGTAAGGGTAATGTGTTCGGCAAGGCGGTTAAAAAGTTTTCTAGCTGATTTAAAACAAGCAACTTATCGGCAATGGCTAAAAATGTATTGGGTATTTTACTTTCATCAAGTATGTCCAGCGGGCCACCTTGCGCCGTTGTTTGTGCCGCTAATGCGAGGTGCTGTGCAAGTGCATTTTCGAGACCTGTGTCTTGCAATATTTCTAAAATAGCGTCGTGGCGTTGATTAATTTGCGCAGCTAATAAGGTAAAATTAGTATCGTATTGCTGGTTTAATAAAGTGTAGCGCTGCTCAAAACTGGTGGCGTTATTGTCGGCCTGTTTGTTTTGTGACTTGTCATCTTCGAGCGGTTCATGGATTTCGCTCTCATTTATAGGGGAGGAGTCAAGCTCACCCTCTAATTTAATGGCGTCTTTGCTAATAGAGGCAGGCAATGATTCAATCATACCTTGTAGTAAAGCTTGTTTTTGTTCTAGTTCAGCTAACTGTTCTTGTTGTAATGCGTAGCGTTGCTGCTGCTGCTTTACTTTTTGCTGCCACTGCGCTTGCTTATCAAGTTGAGTTTGTTCGATATGTGATATTTGATGTGTTTGCATATATACACGAATACTAGAGACACTCATCCACGCAATAGCGGTGATAATAATAGCGAGTACAGAAACTTGTAACCATGGCGCCAAAACCACATGCTTTACTTCGCCATTTTGGCGAATAAGCAGCTGGCGAGCTGGGAAGCTTTTATGAAAAAAAGATTTTATGAATGCAGACATGTCACATATATACTGGCTATTAACGGATTCAAGATAGCAATTTCAACTAAAAAAGCCAGAAAAAAATTGTAACTATGGCTTAATTAATAAAAAAGGGGGCTTATTCGGCCACCCTTTTTTACTAGTTTATTGATTTTGCAATTATTTTGCTGGCAGTACCGTACTCTCCACGGAGCCGAAGCCAATACGTGCAAAACCTTCTTTTTCACACCAGCCACGCATTATCACGTTGTCGCCGTCTTCCAAGAAGCTACGCTGTTCGCCGTTGCTTAAGGTGATTTTTTCTTTACCACCACGAGAAAGCTCAAGTAATGAACCTGCTTCTTCATGAGTTGGGCCTGATTGCGTTCCAGAGCCCAGCATGTCGCCTGGCATAAAGTTACAACCGTTTACCGTATGGTGAGTCACCATTTGTGCCACAGTCCAGTAAGAATGCTTAAAGCTAGATTTAGATACTTGTGTTGGGTTGTAGCCTTCATCACGCATTTTTTGCGTTTGAATTTTAACATCCATTTGAATATCAAATGCGCCTTGATCACGGTTAGCCGTTGATTCTAAATATTCCAATGGTTGCGGATCATTTTCATCACGCGTCCAGCTTGTTCTAAATGGTGCAAGTGCTTCGGTAGTTACAATCCATGGTGACACGGTTGATGCAAAGTTTTTTGCTAAAAATGGACCAAGCGGTTGGTATTCCCATGCTTGTAAATCACGTGCTGACCAATCATTGAAAACACAAAAGCCAAACACATGTTTTTCAGCATTTTCAATGGCAATAGCATCACCCAGCTCATTACCCTTACCCAAGTAAATACCCAGTTCAAGCTCGTAATCAAGACGCTTACACGGACCAAATGAAGGTACTTCTGCGTCTGGCGCTTTAGTTTGTCCTTTAGGGCGATGGAACTGCTGACCAGATACGCCAATAGATGACGAACGACCGTGATAACCAATCGGTACCCACTTGTAATTCGGTAGCAGTGGGTTATCAGGGCGGAATAAACTACCTACGGCCGTAGCATGATAAATCGAGGTGTAAAAGTCGGTGTAATCGCCAATGCGACACGGCAGAGCAAATTCAATCTCGCTTTGCGCAATAAGTGCGTGTGTAAGTTGTTCTTGATGCTCATAACCTTCACGTAATGCTTTCGATAATGCTAAACGTAGGGCTGACCAATATTGCTCACCCAGACCCATAAACTCATTTAGTGTAGGATTACTTGCTGCAGCAATGGCGACTTGAGCATCGCCACTAAAAATAGCGAGTTCATTTACTTTTGCTAAATCAATAACCTGATCGCCAATGGCAACCGCGCCTCGGAAAGCTTCGTTGCTATTTTTGCGACGTACTTCGGCAAAAGGTAGATTTTGGATAGGGAAGTCACATTGTGCATCATTCGCTGATGCAACCCAGCTAGTTAAATTTATATCATGGGTTTCGTTAATTAAACTCATTACATTTCCTTTGGTTTAGTTGGTCGCGCATATCAATTTATTAAATAAGAACATAGCACCAGCAAGTTTTAAATATCTACTAGTTATATGGTGATGAAAAGCGCGATTTAAACACGCAAAGAGAGATAAGCTCTCTTAGTTACGATTAAACGACAAAAGCAGCGAAATACGCTGCTTTTTAGAGTCATAATTTTAATTATAAAACGCCGCGACGTTCTTGATCTCGCTCGATTGATTCGAACAGCGCTTGGAAGTTACCTTCACCAAAGCCACCATCGTCAACACGTTGAATCATCTCAATGAAGATAGGGCCAAATAAGTTTTTAGAGAAAATTTGCAATAAGTAGCAATCTTCGCTTTGGCTATCAACCAGGATTTGATGCTCACGAATCTTTTCTTTGTCTTCTTTAACCCATGGTACACGGTCAAAAATAGTATCGTAGTACTCAGGGATAATATCTAAAGTGGCGATAGTTGATTTATCTAACTTATCAAGTGAACTCACTAAGTCGTCAGTTAAAAAGGCTAAATGCTGTACACCTGGACCATTGTATTCACCTAGGTATTCATCAATTTGGTTATTGTCGTTACCTTTACCTTCATTGATTGGAATAGAGAAAGTGCCACAAGGTGATTTTAATGCATAAGAGAGCAAGGCTGTTTTTTGGCCTTTAATATCAAAGTAGCGCACTTCGGTAAAACCAAACACGTCTTTATAAAAGTTAGCCCATGTTTCCATTGTGCCTTTATATACGTTATTGGTTAAGTGGTCGATACGTAAGAACCCTTTATCATTAACGACGTTTTGCTCAGCTAAATCTTCAAAGTCGTTTGCGTAGATAGAGCCTTTATCGCCAAACTGTTCAATAAAGTATATTAAGCTGTCGCCAATGCCGTAAATAGCAGGGTACGGTAAGTCTTTATTTGCTGCATCAGTAGCAGGCTTAGCGCCACGCTCAACCGCTGCTTCAAACGCCGCTTGAGCGTTCTCTACGCGCCAACCCATAGAACAAATTGCTGGGCCATGATTTTTAGCAAATTCAGCTGAAAAACCATCGCGTTCATTATTTAGTAAAAAATGAATATCGTTTTGGTTGTAATAAACAATGTCTTTACCTTTGAATTTTTTTAACTTTGAAAAACCAAAATCGGTAAACACTTTATCCATGTAATCGGCATCGGGTGTTGCGTACTCGGTAAATTCAATACCAACCAAACCTAAAGGGTTATTTACTTCACTCATTATAATTACTCCCGCAATTAAGCACTGCGATTATTAGTTATCGTATTGCCTGCATGATTAACCAGATTGGTGTTTTGGGGAAGAGGGTGTTGTTATTTAGTAAATAGCGCGTGTGTAAATTTTACGAGACGGTTATCAAAGTATGTTGTTTATTTACATACGAGCAGGTGAAAGTAAAAATTAGGTAGCGAGATAAAAGAGCAGGTTTTCTTGTTAAATTATTGATTATTAATATTTTAATTTAATTTATTTATATGTGTTTTTAGTTTTTTTGCGCTAAAAAAAGTGCGGTTTTTGTATTTTATTATTTACACTTTTAATGAGTTTGGTTAGCTGCGATATATAAAATCAAAGAGTATTGATGGTTTGCTGCTATAAACTCGTTTATGCACAGTGATGAGGTATAAATAATAAACGGCTGAATGTAAAAATTGTGTGGTTTAATCTAGCGGCCATAAAAATACCCCCTGCAGTTAACTACAGGAGGTATTTGATATCATTTATCAAAGCTCATAATTACGCGTGTGATAAATCTAAATTATTGTGTTGGTGCGGTTTGTTCTAAACCTTGTTTTTCCCATATTTTAGCTTTAAAACTCATCAGCACTAAGATGATACCTACACCGATACTAAATAAGGCAATTTGTAGGTAAAGGTTCGGGATTTCTTCAACATTGTTAGGATCAAAGTTACCAGCAAGTAATCCTGAAATAACGTTACCGATAGAATATGTAAGTACGAATACCCCCATCATTTGACCAGTAAAGCGGCGAGGCGATAACTTACTTACAGCGCTCAATGCAACTGGGCTTAAACAAAGCTCACCCACTGTGTGTAAGAAATACGTAGTAACAAGCCAATAAGGTGCTACTTTTAAGCCTTCAGCGGCATAGTGTGCTGCCATAAACATTACTAAAAAGCCTGAAGCCATAATAACGAGGCCCAACGCACATTTTACGCTGTAAGTAGGCGAGACCATTTTTTTAGATAAATTAATCCAAAAAGCGGCAAAGAATGGCGATAGCGCAATAATGAACAATGAATTTAGAGATTGGAACCAAGTCGTTGGAATTTCAAATGTGCCAACCAGACGGTCTGTGTAGTCACGAGCAAACAGATTTAATGAAGAACCGGCTTGTTCAAAGCCAGACCAAAAACAGGCTGAAGCGACACAGACTAAAAATAGCGCCCACATTCTTTGTTTTTCAGCATCGGTTAGTTTGCCTTTGAAGTATATAAGGCCAAAGTAAACGAAAAAGATAACAGTAAATATAACTGCGGTGTACCCTGCAACAATCGATGGGTTAATGACAATAGCACCTGTCATCGCAGCAGCGGTAACACCGGCGGTCGCGATAACAAATGCAGCAATACCGCCCCATGCGCGCGAAGTACCTTTAGGGCTTAATGGGTTAGCAGGTAATGCGCTGTGATCTGGTAAGTTTTTAAGTGTGCGCTTGTATTGAATTAAACCAATACCCATACCAACAGCCGCGGCACCAAATGCCCAGTGCCAACCTACGTTTTCCATAAAGTAACCACACACGTAGTAACCAATTAAAGAACCTAAGTTAATACCCATGTAGTAAATAGCGAAACCACCATCACGGCGCTCATCTTCGTCAGTATAAAGCTGACCAACCATGGCACTGATATTAGGTTTAAGTAAACCAGTACCTGTTGCAACAAAGATCAAACCAATGAAAAATGAATATTCATGTGGCACGGCTAAGATAATATGGCCACACATGATAATAATACCGCCATACCATACTGCTTTTTGGCCACCAAACAATCTATCTGCTAACCAACCACCAGGTAAACCTAAAAAGTATACTGAACCTGTGTATAAGCCATAAATTGCAGCAGCAGAAGCAACGGTAAATCCTAGGCCTTCTTGTTGTAAACTTGCTGTCATAAATAATACGAGCATCGCTCGCATACCGTAGTAACTCATTCGTTCCCACATTTCTGTGAAAAACAGGGTTGAAAGTCCTTTAGGGTGACCAAACCAGCCACTGTCAGAATTTGAACTCATATTTACTTCCTAATTCATTATTGTTTTGATGACCTTGTGGTTTTTTATTTAGCTAAATTTTTACTCATAAAAAGTATAATAAATGCTCGATCATCAGTGTTTTTTATGCAGCTAAGGTAATGGTTTGCTAAACGCAGCTATACGTTTAGGTAAGAGTCACACCCTTATCCTAGTTACAATTGCGCCTAAGTATACATAGACCTTTGTGCGAGGGGAAGCGTTGAGCGCGCTATCATACATCGGTTATGTAATTGTTAAATACCAGTGTGTGAACCCCTATTTGCTGTAGTAAACACCTAAACTTATCAAAAAATATCTTTAACATCATAGGTAACATTGTCATACCAACGTTATCTTTAACACTGTTTAAATACAGCTTGAAAAATAAATAAAAGCTTGTTTTACGGGTAGTTACAGCTACTAAATTTTTAATAATAGTTAACCTTTACTACTTTAATTTAATAATCACCACTTAGATTAAACATGGGCGAATATTGGCGTATGGACAGTAATGATTCGCTCATTGCAGCATATAATTTATACAAGGCCAGCTAGACTAAATTGAGTTGCAATAACCCCGACTTTTAGTGAACAGCCAAACTTGAATGCGTTAAGTGCTTGAAAAAGCCCTCTAGTTAGTAAAAAACATTTTTTCGTCCAAATTTCTTTACAATAAACTATGCTCGAAAACAGAGTTAGCGTATTATTCACGCCAACTAGTTTTTACTTACCTGAGGGTGTATGCGTTTAGATATTCACTGTGCAGACCGAGTTGGTATTGCTCAAGAGATTCTTAATATTTTAGTTAGCTACAATGTTGACTTAAAGGGGATTGAAGTCGACTCAGTAAATTGTCGTATGTATGTGAGTTTTCCTGAGATTGAATTTGAACAATTTCAAAAAATCATGCCGTCTATTCGCTTAATCGATGGTGTACATGATGTACGCACAACCGCGTTTTTACCGTCTGAACGTGAGCACAACGAACTTAACACCTTATTAAGAGCACTTCCTGATGGCGTTATATCTATTGATGCTAAAGGGTGGGTGCGCCTGTGTAACGACGCAGCCTGCAAAGATTTACAATTAACAGAAAAAGAAGTCACCGGTGCTAATATTAATAATTTGCTCAAAGGCTTTAACTTTACCCGTTGGTTAGAGGGCAAAGAAGTACTGGGGCAAACCACGCGTGTTGAAGTAGCAGGTGAAGATTTTATTGCAGATATTCTGCCTATTGCGGTCCCTCAAGGCAGCGAAGGCGATGTGTTAGCGGGCGCGGTAATTAATATAAAATCGCAAAGCCGTTTAGGTCAGCAAGTGAGTGCTTTTAGGCGTTATGGCCAAGAAAGCTTCGCGACTATTCACAATTTTAGTACGGCGATGCGTCGTGTTGTACGCGAAGCGCGAAAAATGGCGCAACTTGAAGCTCCCATTCTTATTACGGGTGAAACGGGGACGGGTAAAGAGTTGCTAGCACGAGCTTGTCACTATGCATCTAACCGCTCAGTAAAACCATTTATTGCTTTATCGTGTGCCTCATTACCAGATGATGTTGCTGAGTCCGAACTATTCGGTTACGCCGGGTATGAAGAAAACGCAGCCCCTAAACGCGGTGTACTCGAACAAGCGGATGGTGGAACGGTATTTTTAGATGAAGTAGGTGAAATGTCGACGCAGCTACAAACTAAATTGCTACGTTTTTTACAAGACGGTACATTTAGAAAAGTTGGCGACGAAAACGAAGTTAAAGTGAACGTGCGTATTATTGCTGCCACGCAAAAAGATTTACCAGCAATGGTGCAAGAGGGCGTATTTAGAGAAGATTTATACTACCGAATTAATGTATTAACACTGGAAATTGCGCCGCTTAGAGATCGTAAAGCGGATGTTGGGCCACTTGCTGAACACTTTATTCAAAAATATGCGCAGCAAAATGGCCATACAGTCCCCGAGTTATCTGAAGAATGTTTAACGTTTTTACAAGATTACCCATGGCCTGGCAATGTACGCCAATTAGAAAACGCGATTTACCGTGCGGTATCGTTGTTAGAAGACAGTGAACTGCGCGTTGAACATTTACAGTTACCCACGTTTACCCATGATTTAGGCTATTTAGAGTCTGATTTTGAGGGCTCGCTTGATCAAGCAGTTAAGCGTTTTGAAGCCACCTTACTGCGTAAGCTTTATCCTGCCTATCCTAGCTCTCGTCAGTTAGCTAAACGCTTGGGATTAAGTCATACTGCAGTGGCTAATAAATTGCGTGATTACGGCATTAACCGCAAAACGGTTAAAGTTTAAAGATAGATACCCAAATATCCTCATTTAATGATTGATTCCTTGGTTTAAAAACAACCAAAGGAGTCAATCGCTATGATACACTGATAAAAACTCAACTGGTAAGACCTCTACTGTGAACTTATATTTTAGACTACTGCTGTTATTTTTTAAAATTAAACGTAATCGTGACTATCAATCGCTGTTAGATACGGTTGATATAGACTACAAAGCATTACCAAGTGACTGCGATATTAATTTGCATTTAACCAATTCACGCTATTTAGCGATGATGGATTTATCGCGTACCTGGATGACTGAACGGGTTGGTTTGCTTAAGCAAATAATGAAACGTCGTTGGTTTCCTATTGTTAATGCGACAGCTATTACCTACATCCGCGATATTAAGCCAATGCAACGTTTTACTATTAGTACGCGTTTGGTTGGCTGGGATCATAAATACTTTTATATTGAACAAAAGTTTCATTCAGAGCGTGGCTTACATGCCATTGCTTATGTGCGCGGCGTGTTTAAAAGTAAGAAAGGGGTGGTCAGTGTTGAGCATATGCTCGAGGTTGCAGGCTTTGACGGGGTTGCCCCCATTTTACCGGCTGAAATAATTCACTGGAAAGAAATGCTTGAGCAAAAAAAAGTAAATAACTTACCTCGCTAAACACAGGCAAAAAAAAAGGCCTAACGGCCTTTTTAACACACACATAAACGTTATTAGAACGAGTATTTAAGACCAAACATAGCTACAACAGGGTCAAGTGACACGGTTGATGTTAATGCTTTTGCGCCATTAGCATAAACAGTCGCATCAGTATCAATATCCATGATAGATACCATAGCGTGTAGGCCCCATTTTTCATCAATCTTGTAGTTAGCACCTACTTGAGCAACAAAACCAAATGAATCATCTAGTTTTACTTCTACATCGTTAGTTCCTAACGTTGCTTTAAGTGCTGCAGAAGGCTGTTCGTCAAAGAACGTCGTATAGTTAATTCCCACACCTACAAACGGACGAAGTGCATAGCTGCTATCTAAAAAGTGGTACTGTGCAACCAGTGATGGTGGTAAATGTTTAATATCAGCAATTTTATTACCAGCTAAACCACCAGTACCTTCTACATCATGAGAAAACGGCGTTGCTGCAATAAGCTCTAATACCCATTGGTCGTTAAATGCGTAATCTACAGTAATACCTAACTGAGTATCTGAGTCGCCTTTTAAGCCTAGAGTAGGTGCTTCGTTAATTTTTGAACCATCGTTATCTGGATTAACATTAATTGCGCCAACATTAACACTAAAGTTAGCGTGTGCTGCAGGAGAAAGAGCCAGTAAAGAAGTAAGTATTGCAATGCTTAGTTTAGTTTTCATGTTGTTCTCCGTGAACTACTGTGTGACTATTTGTTGATTGAGGCTATTATTGCTCGAGGTTAAAAATAAAAACCTGTTCTAGATCAAAGTTTCAAAAGCGGATGAGTAAAGAGCCTCTATTTATTGATTTAGATTAAACTTTTACTTAATTAGTGCTTAAAAATTATTGACTGATCACTTAAATACAAGCCACAAACGAAGTATTCATAATATAATCAGCTAGTTTTGTTAAACTAAGGCTATGTTCACGGTTTAATAAAAGTAAGCGACCTCATGACTCCCTCTGGTCAACTATATCTTCAAGGCTCCATTGCTAAATCGCTGTTGAAATTAGGTATTCCTATTATCCTCATTAATATATTGCAGTCGGCTTATCAGCTTACGGATGCATTTTGGGTTGGGCGATTAGGAGCAGCCCAAGTCGCTGCAGTGTCTATTAGTACCCCGATCACTTTTTTAGTCATTGCTATAGGCTCTGGGCTTGCAATGGCCGGTGCTATATTATCGGCGCAATACATGGGCGCAGGTCAGCAAGATAAAGTGAACCATGTTGCAGCGCAAACGGTGTTAATGGTTGCATTTACCGCCTTAGTGTTAGGGCTCTTAGGTTATATACTTTCCCCATACTTTTTAAAACTGCTAGGCGTTGAGCAGGCGGTTTACAGTGATGCGCTTAAGTTTATGCATGTGTCCTTTATTGGCGTTATTTTTGTGTTTATTTACGCCATGTTCCAATCGCTAATGCGGGGCATTGGGCAAACTAAAGTACCTTTAATCATAGTTAGCACCACCGTGCTACTTAATTTTATTCTCGACCCCTTATTTATTTTTGGTTACGGCCGCTTTGAAGGGCTTGGCGTTATGGGCGCTGCGCTGGCGACTTTGGTTACACAAAGTTTAGCGGCGCTTGCGGGCATTATTATATTTTTACGCGGTCGCCATGGCATTCAATTACAGCTAAAAAGTTTTTATCCCGATTGGCAATATATGAAACGGGCTTTTTTCTTAGGGGCGCCTGGCTCTATTGAATTATCAACACGTGCTTTTGGCTTGATCATCATGTCATTTTTAGTGGCAAGCTTTGGAACCGTTACTATTGCGGCTTATGGCGTGGGCTCTAATATTTTGCAAATGGTGATGATCCCTGCCATGGGTTTATCAATGGCGGTATCAACCTTGGTGGGGCAAAATATGGGCGCCGGAAATATTAAACGGGCTGAGCAAATAACGAAGCTTGCCAGTATGTGGGGATTAATAGGCCTTTCTTTTGTTGGGGTATTGCTTACGTGTATGCTGATACGCTGGTGGCATTTTTTATTCCCGAAGATAACAGTGTAATAAATAAAGGCGCGCAGTTTGTTCAAATGATGTGTTTAAGCTGGGGGGGAATTGGTGTTCAGCTTTGTATTGTTGCTGCTTTTCGTGCCTCTGGGAATATGCTTAATGCCATGATTATCGCGTTATTATCACAATGCGTGGTGCAGTTTCCTGCCGCTTATATTCTTTCTAATCACACTTTGCTTGGCGATCAGGGAATATGGTATTCGTTTGCAATTACGAACATAACCATCGCACTGATAGCGTTCGCCTGGTTTATGCGTGGCGCATGGAAAAAAACCAGATTAACCAAAGAAGATAAACACATTGTGCAGGTGACACGAGAAACATTAATAGAAGAGGGCACACGTTAGCCTGTATTTTCATAATGCGGTCATAAAAAGTCGTTGTAATAAATACACTGCTAAAACGAGGTGTGTTTATTATGACAAAAGCTATCAACAAAAAAGTACCCGCGCCGTACTTAACTATTCCACAGTTAAAAAAGCTCACTCACTTACAAACGCTGATCCGATTTAAGTCAATTACGCCTAATTCGGCAGGTGGTATTGAGTGGCTGGCACATCAGCTAACTAATTTAGGTTTTAGCATTGAGCAGTTTAGTGCCCATAATGTCAGTAATTTAATTGCTAAAATATCTTTTGGAGCAGGTCCTGTGGTGGCATTTTCTGGTCATATTGATGTGGTCCCTGCTGCGCAAGGTGGCTGGTTAGCTGATCCGTTTGATGGAAAAATAATTAATGATGCGATTTATGGGCGTGGTGCCGCCGATATGAAAGGAGGCATTGCAGCCATGCTCAGTGCAACGCAGTCGTTAATACATAGTGCGCGGCAAAAGCAGGGCACCTTGTATTGGTTGATCACCTCTGATGAAGAAGGTGAGGCAGAGCATGGCTCAGTGTTGATTGCGAAACGCCTAGCACAACAAGGTGTTGTACTTGATGGCTGTATTGTTGGTGAGCCTACAAGTCATTTGCAAGTGGGCGACACCATAAAAAATGGCCGACGTGGCGCGCTGTCAGCGCGTTTAACTATTCAAGGAAAAGCAGGACACGTGGCCTATCCTGAAAATACCATCAATGCTGCGCATATCAGCGCTGAAGTAGTAAATAGATTAACCCAAATTGATTGGCTTTTAGATGAGCCAAGCTCAAAAACAAGCTTGCAAGTTACCGGTATTAATATTGATAACGTGCTTGATAATTTAGTGCCTGCTCAATGTGATATTACGTTTAATATTCGCTACAGCCATGGGTATAAAAGTACAGATGTGAAACAGCTGGTACTTACTGCACTGAATGATTTAAACGAATATTTAACGGTGCAATGGGAGCGTCCATGTGAACCTTATTATACAAGCCATAGGGCAGAGCGCTGCTTACTCGCCCAGCTAGAGCAGGCAATATTTAACGTGACAGGAAGCTATCCAGTACTTAGTACCAGCGGCGGGACTTCAGATGGGCGGTTTTTTGCAAGTAAAAACACGCAAGTGATAGAGTGCGGGGTTTTAAACCAGACCATTCATCAAGTTAATGAACATGTGCCCATTAGCGACTTGTTACAAATAGAGAAAATATACACCCAACTATTAGTACATATATTTACTCAGTCTAATAATCAGGGGATTTGATAAATATGAAATTGCCTAAGTTTAAGTATTTAAGTTTAAGCGCCCAAGCTTAGGCGCTTAAGTTAATATTTTAACGGCAAAACTCAGTTTATTGAGGCGGTGTCTTGCGCTCCCAAATAGCGTTTTGCTTTACTCGGTTTTACTTTCTCAAGGTCGACCAATACCAACCCATCAATACAATTATTAAATTGCGGATCAATACTAAAACTTAAAAACGTTACTCCATTTGGCTCACATAGCTCGGTATATTGTTTAAATAGTGTGGGTACATGGGTGCCCATATTAGCCAGTATGTGTTTAAGTTCTACAAAGTCTTCTTTGATGTTGTTACCCATAAAAAAATTAGTGCATTGAATCTGCTGCTCACGGGTATGACGAAAAGCATTGTTAGGCGTTGCGAGTGATTTTTCAGAGCCATAATAGTGCTGATAATAATGCACCAGTAAGGATTTTGCTTGCTCTGGCAGTGCGTTTGACACACTCACGGCACCAAATAAGTAACGATACTGAGGGTAGCGGTTAATAAAGGCACCAATGCCATACCATAAGTAGTCGAGGCTTTTTCTGCCCCAGTATTTGGGTTGTACAAAACTACGGCCTAATTCTATGCCTTGCTTGAAGTATGGCGTCATCTCTTGGGTATAATTAAATAAGCTATCGGTATAAAGCCCACGTTGAGAGTGCTGTTCAATCACATCCTGCGCGCAGGCTAATCTGTAAGCGCCAACTAGTTCGAGTGATTGTGCATCCCATAAGACTAAGTGTTGATAATGCATATCGTATTTGTCTATATCACGGCGATTTCCACTGCCTTCACCTACTGCACGAAAGGCAATTTCCCGTAAGCGACCCAGTTCACGAAATAACGGTGAGCTGCCTTGGTATTGGTATAAATAAATAACCATGCCATCACTGGTTTTACCTAAATGTTCACAGCTTTCGATGGCTTTTTTTAATTCTTTTTTACACTCTGGTGAGGCAATAGGGGCATGAGTTTTTAGTGGCAGTGTTTTTTTAGTGGTTAAACGGTACAGCTGTTTTCGTATAAGCTCGACAACTTCCTTGTCTTTTAAATCGGGTATTAAATAAGATTCAGGAGCAATGGAGGCGCCTATTTCAAATTCGAGCGATTTTTGGCGCTGTTTAAACATTTCTTTGACTAGTAATAGACTGGCAAGCGGTTTATATAGCATAGAGGCACCGTAAAAAAGCGGGCTGTTTCTGGCTTTTATATGTATGGGTAAAATTGGGCTATTGGCTTTTTTAGCGATACGTAAAAACCCGCTGTTCCATTTACAGTCTTTGATCCCTGTTGGTCGAAGTCGAGAAACTTCACCCGCAGGGAAAATAAGTAATGCTCCTTCATTTTTTAAATGCTGGTGGATATTACTAAGCTCTTGTTTTTTACTTTGCCCCGACAAATTATCAACGGGTAGTAATAATGAATGCATTGCATCAACGGTCATTAGCATTCGGTTAGCCACGACTTTTAAATCAGCACGCACCGTCGATAACACATTAATTAATGCAAGCGCATCTAAGGATCCAATTGGATGATTAGCAATAATGACAATTTTCCCTTCACTGGGAATATTTTCTATTTGTTTTGCTTTGTATCGAGTGTCAAAATCAAGTTCATCAAGTACTTGCTCGACAAATTCTATTCCTTGAAGATGGGGATAAGTTGTTGCAAAGTTTGTAAACTCTTGTTCATGTAATAAGTAGCTAAGGCTCTTTTTTACCAGTTTTTTTATTTTAAATGAGTTAGTTAACTGTGGTAAGTTAGTCGCAATTACTTTATCTACACTGATCATACGCACCTCTTTTTTATACTAGGCTAAAGCCAATATGTTTAGCTTAGAGTGCGGATATGACAATACGCGGTCAGTTGTGTGACTTTTTAAAACCGTTTACATACTATTGAATTGAACCATATCAGTACTATTATTCAGGGTTACTTTTTAAGGAATCATCATGTCAGTTTTGGTGGCTATAACAGGTCGAGACAACACAAAATTAATAGCAAAAATGAAATCACGATTGCCTAGTATTCGAATTGAAGAACTTGATGATTGCCAAAATTTAGAGAGTGTAGAGTTCGTTTTAGCGTGGAATGCGCCTGCATCACTGTGGCCCACGTTACCAAACTTAAAGGCTGTGTCATCGTTTGGCGCTGGCGTTGATAGCATTGATTTAAGTTTATTACCTGCGGATGTAGAGGTCGTGCGTATTGTTGATAAACAGTTAGCCAACGATATGGCTGAATACGTACTTACCCATGTATTAGCACAAAAATTGCGATTAAAAGAATATGCAATAAAGCAACAGCAAAGTATATGGAAACCTAAAAGAGCGCATAAACATAATCAAGTAAGCATTTTAGGGTTTGGCGAACTAGGTCAAGCATGTGCACATAGGCTGGTTAATAACGGTTTTAACGTAAATGCTTGGAGCCGAAGCCCTAAAACATCAAACATTGCGACACTCTATCATGGTGATGACGGCTTAACACAGATGCTTGCGCAAACCGATTATTTAGTATGTTTATTACCGCTTACCAGCAGTACCCAAGGCATTATTAATAAACAGTTACTTGAGCAACTGCCTGAACATGCTGTGGTGATTAATGTGGCCAGAGGTGGGCATATAGTAGAAGCTGATTTACTTGATGCACTTAACAATACACGTATACGCGCAGCAACGCTTGATGTGTTTGCCAGTGAACCACTGCCAAGCGAACACCCTTATTGGTTGCATCCAGGTATTACTTTAACACCGCACTGTGCTGCGTTGTCAGATCTGGATAGTGTTATTGAACAAATAGCAGAAAACATTTTGCGTTTAAAAGCGAAACAGCCATTAATAAATTGCATTGATAAGCAGCAAGGTTATTAGTTAGCAGTTGTTGGCCTTCAAGGATTAACATTTGTTTAATTTTTAACAGAAACAGCTTGTTAACATTTGTAATTTTTATTATTGTTAAAAACAGTTATACAATAATAAAAAAATAGGATGAATTATGAAACCCAATCAAGGGGGCGCAAAAATTAGCATCGTGGTTGTATCTATCATTATATTAGGAATATCTGCCTGGTTTAATCAAGCCAATGCGGCAGCGCTGCTGATCTGACTCTTATTTTCACAGCAAGATTTAGCTACGCTTGCTGTGTATTTCTCTGTTTTGATGCTTTTTATCATCACTTTTCTTCAATAAAACATAAGTCGCACCACTTCCTCCATGCTGCCTAAGTGCAGTATGAAACGCTAAAACGCATGGAATTGTTTGTAACCACTGATTTACGTAACTTTTTAATATCCCTGGCTTGGTTTTATTTTTAATACCTATGCCATGGCGAACGAGTACCATTCTTATATTTCGCTGATGGCAGTCTTGAACAAAGGCTAATAATGATGCGTGTGCATTTTTTAAAAGTTGCCCATGTAAATCAAGCGTCGCATCAAGCTGATATTTCGCTAATCTTACATTTTTAAAAACCGCGCTTTGTACACCCTCTTTTTTAAAGCTTAATATGGCAAGTGGATCGAGTAATTCAAGTGGTTCATCCAACGGATTGAACTGTTCAGAGATTAAATCTGATTGTGCTGCTTTATTTTTTTCTTGCTGGGCGATGACCGCTTTATGGTTTTTAGGTGGTAAGGTCACAGTGTCATGCGTTATGGGGGTAACATCTTCCATAGAAGTTAAGAATAAATCGAAATCTGACAATGGCATGGGCTTATCTCAAATTAGGCAAGGGTCTGTTGACCTTTGCGGATTAAAATTTGTTCAAACTAGAGGCGGTTTAATCGCGGCGCGAGGTTTGTAACCTAGTGGGCTAAGTAAAAACCGAGCAACAAAGAGTAAATCGCCCCTAGGCAGAACCCAAAGGGCAGCGCCTGTTTGGCATTGATGCTGCGTTATCACCTATCTATGGGGAATACCACACCACATAGGCTCTGCCTTGCCTAAATACCAAACAGACTGCTGCAA